>NZ_JBYIQP010000118.1:0-13705 GCF_057707665.1 Actinacidiphila sp. bgisy167
GGCGCGGGCTCCGGCTCGCTGACCGCCTCCGGTTCGCCGTCGGGGTCGAGCGGGGTCTTGACGGACTCCAGCAGCAGCTGGGAGACATCGACGACCTGGAGCGACTCCTTCGCCTTGCCCTCGTTCTTCTTGCCGTTGACCGAGTCGGAGAGCATCACCAGGCAGAACGGGCAGGCGGTGGAGACGATGTCCGGGTTCAGGGACAGCGCCTCGTCGACGCGCTCGTTGTTGATGCGCTTGCCGATCCGCTCCTCCATCCACATGCGGGCGCCGCCGGCGCCGCAGCAGAAGCCGCGCTCCTTGTGCCGGTGCATCTCCTCGTTGCGCAGGCCCGGCACCTTGGCGATGATCTCGCGCGGCGGTGTGTAGACCTTGTTGTGGCGGCCCAGGTAGCAGGGGTCGTGGTAGGTGATGATGCCCTCGACCGGGGTGACGGGGACGAGCCGGCCCTCGTCGACCAGGTGCTGCAGGAGCTGGGTGTGGTGGATGACCTCGTACTCGCCGCCGAGCTGCGGGTACTCGTTCGCCAGGGTGTTGAAGCAGTGCGGGCAGGTGGCGACGATCTTCTTCTGCGCCTTCGGCTTCCTCGTCGACGCGTCCTCGTCGTCCTCGCCGAAGGCCATGTTCAGCATGGCGACGTTCTCGGCGCCGAGCTGCTGGAAGAGGAACTCGTTGCCCAGGCGGCGGGCGGAGTCGCCGGTGCAGTTCTCCTCGCCGCCCATGATCGCGAACGTGACGCCCGCGATGTGCAGCAGCTCGGCGAAGGCCTTGGTGGTCTTCTTGGCGCGGTCCTCCAGGGAGCCGGCGCAGCCGACCCAGTAGAGGTACTCCACCTCGGTGAGGTCCTCGATGTCCTCGCCCACGACGGGGACCTCGAACCCGACCTCCTTGACCCAGGCCAGCCGCTGCTTCTTGGGCAGGCCCCAGGGGTTGCCCTTCTTCTCCAGGTTCTTGAGCATCGTGCCCGCCTCGGAGGGGAACGCGGACTCGATCATGACCTGGTAGCGGCGCATGTCGACGATGTGGTCGACGTGCTCGATGTCCACGGGGCACTGCTCGACGCAGGCGCCGCAGGTGGTGCAGGACCACAGGACGTCCGGGTCGATGACGCCGTTCTCCTCGGCGGTGCCGATCAGCGGGCGCTCGGCCTCGGCGAGCGCCGCGGGAGGGACGGCGGCGAGCTGCTCCTCGGAGGCCTTCTCCTCACCCTCCATGGTCTTGCCGCCGCCCGCGAGCAGGTACGGCGCCTTGGCGTGCGCGTGGTCGCGCAGCGACATGATCAGCAGCTTGGGGGAGAGCGGCTTGCCGGTGTTCCAGGCGGGGCACTGCGACTGGCAGCGGCCGCACTCGGTGCAGGTGGAGAAGTCGAGGATGCCCTTCCAGGAGAACTGCTCCACCTGGCTGACGCCGAAGACGTCGTCCTCGCCCGGGTCCTCGAAGTCGATCGCCTTGCCGCCGGAGGTCATCGGCTGCAGGGCGCCGAGCGCGACGGCGCCGTCGGCGTTCCGCTTGAACCAGATGTTCGGGAAGGCCAGGAAGCGGTGCCAGGCGATGCCCATGTCGGTCCGGAGCGCGACCGTGATCATCCAGATGAAGGAGGTCGAGATCTTGATCATGGCGACCAGGTAGACCAGGTTCTGCAGCGTGCCGACGCTCAGCCCCCGGAAGGCCGCGACCAGCGGGTACGACGCGAAGTAGGCGGCCTCGTAGCCCTGCACCTCGGCCAGGGCGCCCTCCAGGCCGCGCAGCGTCATGATGGCGAGGCCGATGATGAGGATGACGGACTCGACGAAGTACGCCTGGCCGGTGTTGGAGCCCGCGAAGCGGGACTTGCGGCCGGCGCGGCCGGGGCGGGACAGCTGGCGGATCGTGATCAGTGTGATGATGCCGAGCGTCGTCATCAGGCCGATGAACTCGACGAACACCTCGTACGGCAGCCAATGGCCGATGACCGGCAGCGCCCAGTCGGCCTTGAAGAGCTGGCCGAAGGCGTTCACCAGGGTGAGCACGAGCGAGAAGAAGCCGATGGCGACGAACCAGTGGGCGACGCCGACCACGCCCCACCGGTTCATGCGGGTGTGGCCGAGGAACTCCCGTGCCACCGTGGCGGTGCGTGCTCGCCAGTCGTCCGTACGGGTGCCCGCCGGGACGTCCTGACCGAGTCGTACGAACCGGTGGATCTGGGCGATGGCGCGGCTGAACAGCGCGACGCCCACCACGGCGAGGACCAGCGACACGATGATCGCGGCGAGTTGCATTTCGGGGCTCCTCGGACCTGCGAGAGCGGAGGCGCGGGGCTGATGCCCGGCTGAATACTAAGCAGTAACTTATGTGGTTCTCCTGAGACTACCCAGTATCGGCGTGCGTGCGCAGCCGCGCCGCCGGTGATCTGTGTCGCTGCGCAGGCGCGTCCTCCCGCAACCCCCGGGCTGCCCGGTCCGCCGAGGGCTTCCGCCTGACGCTGCGGCCGTCCGTGCGTGCGGTGCTGACCCATAAGTTGAGCCTCTGCGACTCAGGTCTGTTGACAGGGTCGAAGGTGTGCGGCACCCTTGAGCCAGATCCACTCAAGTAGGCAGCTGGAGGACTCCACCATGGCACGTGCGGTCGGCATCGACCTGGGCACGACTAACTCCGTCGTCAGCGTTCTCGAAGGCGGCGAGCCCACCGTCATCACCAACGCCGAGGGCGCCAGGACCACGCCGTCCGTCGTCGCCTTCGCGAAGAACGGTGAAGTGCTCGTCGGCGAGGTCGCCAAGCGCCAGGCCGTCACCAACGTCGACAGGACGGTCCGGTCGGTCAAGCGCCACATGGGCACCGACTGGAAGATCAACCTGGACGGCAAGGACTTCAACCCGCAGCAGATGAGCGCCTTCATCCTGCAGAAGCTGAAGCGGGACGCCGAGGCCTACCTGGGCGAGAAGGTCACCGACGCGGTCATCACCGTCCCGGCGTACTTCAACGACTCCGAGCGCCAGGCCACCAAGGAGGCCGGCGAGATCGCGGGTCTGAACGTCCTGCGCATCGTCAACGAGCCCACGGCCGCCGCCCTGGCGTACGGCCTGGACAAGGACGACCAGACCATCCTCGTCTTCGACCTCGGTGGCGGCACCTTCGACGTCTCGCTGCTGGAGATCGGCGACGGCGTCGTCGAGGTGAAGGCCACCAACGGCGACAACCACCTCGGTGGCGACGACTGGGACCAGCGCATCGTCGACTACCTGGTGAAGCAGTTCGCCTCGGGTCACGGCGTGGACCTGTCCAAGGACAAGATGGCGCTGCAGCGTCTGCGCGAGGCCGCCGAGAAGGCGAAGATCGAGCTGTCCTCGTCCACCGAGACCTCGATCAACCTGCCCTACATCACGGCGTCCGCCGAGGGCCCGCTGCACCTGGACGAGAAGCTCACCCGCGCCCAGTTCCAGCAGCTGACCGCGGACCTCCTGGAGCGCTGCAAGATCCCGTTCCACAACGTGATCAAGGACGCGGGCATCCAGCTCTCCGAGATCGACCACGTCGTCCTCGTCGGCGGTTCCACCCGCATGCCCGCCGTCGCCGAGCTCGTCAAGGAGCTGACCGGCGGCCAGGACGCCAACAAGGGCGTGAACCCGGACGAGGTCGTGGCCATCGGCGCCGCGCTCCAGGCCGGTGTCCTCAAGGGCGAGGTCAAGGACGTCCTGCTGCTCGACGTCACCCCGCTGTCCCTCGGCATCGAGACCAAGGGCGGCATCATGACCAAGCTGATCGAGCGCAACACCACGATCCCGACCAAGCGTTCGGAGATCTTCACCACGGCCGAGGACAACCAGCCGTCGGTGCAGATCCAGGTCTACCAGGGCGAGCGCGAGATCGCGGCGTACAACAAGAAGCTCGGTATGTTCGAGCTGACCGGCCTCCCGCCGGCCCCGCGGGGCATCCCGCAGATCGAGGTCGCCTTCGACATCGACGCCAACGGCATCATGCACGTCTCCGCCAAGGACCTCGGTACCGGCAAGGAGCAGCGCATGACGGTCACCGGTGGCTCGGCGCTGCCGAAGGAGGACATCGACCGCATGATGCGCGAGGCCGAGCAGTACGCGGAGGAGGACCACAAGCGCCGCGAGTCCGCCGAGACCCGCAACCAGGCCGAGCAGCTGGTCTACCAGACCGAGAAGTTCCTCAAGGACAACGAGGACAAGGTTCCCGGCGACGTCAAGACCGAGGTCGAGGCGGCCGTCGCGGACCTGAAGGAGAAGCTGAAGGGCGAGGACTCCGCCGCCATCCGCGAGGCCACCGAGAAGGTCGCCGCCACCTCCCAGAAGCTGGGCCAGGCGCTGTACGCCAACGCCCAGGCCGAGGGCGGCGCGGCCGGTGCCGCCGGTGCCGCGGGCGGAGCCCAGGCCGACGACGACGTCGTCGACGCCGAGATCGTCGACGAGGACAAGAAGGACGGTGCCGCGTGACGGAGGAGACCCCGGGCTTCGAGGAGGAGCCTGTCGTCCCCTCTGCCGAGGCAGGTTCCTCTTCGCCGGGCGAGTCCTCCGGCGAGGAGGGGCCCGGCGCCGGGTCCGCCGACCAGGCGGGCCCGGCGGCCCCGGCCGGGGACGCGAACACAGACGTCGCTCTGCAAGCCCAGCTGGACCAGGTGCGCACGGCGCTCAACGAGCGCACGGCGGACCTCCAGCGGCTGCAGGCGGAGTACCAGAACTACCGCCGCCGGGTGGAACGGGACCGGATCGCGGTCCGCGAGATCGCGATCGCGAACCTGCTCACCGAACTGCTCCCGGTGCTCGACGACATCGGCCGCGCCCGGGAGCACAAGGAGCTGGTCGGCGGCTTCAAGTCGGTCGGCGAGTCCCTTGAGTCGGTCGCCGCCAAGTTGGGGCTGCAGCAGTTCGGCAAGGAGGGCGAGCCCTTCGACCCGCTGGTGCACGAGGCCCTGATGCACAGTTACTCGCCGGACGTCACGCAGACGACCTGCGTGCAGATCCTGCAGCCCGGGTATCGCATCGGTGAACGCACCATCCGCCCCGCGCGGGTGGCCGTCGCCGAGCCCCAGCCGGGCTCGCAGGGCGCGCAGCAGAACGACGAGACGGCGGACGAGGAGAACGGTGGCCCCGAGCAGGGCTGACGTAGGTGGCGCACGGAAGGAGGGACGCCGGGGATGAGCATCAGCAGGGACTTGTTCGAGAAGGACCTCTACAAGGTCCTCGGCGTCCCGAAGGACGCCACCGAGGCGGAGATCAAGAAGGCGTACCGGAAGCTCGCCCGTGAGTTCCACCCGGACGCCAACAAGGGCGACGCCAAGGCGGAGGAGCGCTTCAAGGAGATCTCCGAGGCCAATGACGTCCTGTCGGACCCCAAGCGCCGCAAGGAGTACGACGAGGGCCGCGCCCTGTTCGGCAACGGCGGCTTCCGGGCCGGCCCCGGTGGCGCGGGCGGCTTCGGGTTCGACCTGGGCGACCTCTTCGGCGGCGCCCCGGGCGGCACCGGTCCCCAGGGCGGCGGCTTCGGCGGCGGCCTCGGGGACGTGTTCGGCGGGCTCTTCAACCGCGGCGGCACCACCACCCGTACGCAGCCGCGGCGCGGCCAGGACATCGAGACGGAGGTGACGCTGAAGTTCACCGAGGCCGTGAACGGCGCCACCGTCCCGCTGAAGATGACCAGCCAGGCTCCCTGCAAGGCGTGTTCCGGCACCGGCGACAAGAACGGCACGCCCCGCGTGTGCCCGACCTGCGTCGGCACGGGCCAGGTCTCGCGCGGCGGCAGCGGCAGCTTCTCGCTCACCGACCCGTGCACGGACTGCAAGGGCCGCGGCCTGATCGCGCAGGACCCCTGCGAGGTCTGCAACGGCAGCGGCAGGGCCCGTTCGGCGCGGACCATGCAGGTGCGCATCCCGGCCGGCGTCACCGACGGGCAGCGCATCCGCCTGCGCGGCAAGGGCGCGCCCGGCGAGCGCGGGGGCCCGGGCGGCGACCTGTACGTCACCGTGCACGTCGACCCGCACCCGGTGTTCGGCCGCAAGGGCGACAACCTCACGGTCATCGTGCCCGTCACCTTCGTGGAGGCGGCGCTGGGCGGGGAGATCAAGGTCCCCACGCTCGGCGGTCCCCCCGTGACGTTGAAACTGCCCCCCGGCACGCCCAACGGGCGTACGCTGCGGGCCCGTGGCAAGGGAGCGGTCCGCAAGGACGGCACGCGCGGCGACCTGCTGGTCTCGATCGAGGTCGCCGTCCCCGCGACGACCGAGGGCAAGGCACTGGACGCCTTGGAGGCGTATCGGGAGGCCACCGCGGATGTCGACCCGCGGGCAGAGCTGTTCAAGGCCGCGAAGGGAGTCTGAGCCGATGGACACGAGCGGCGGCATGCGTGGCGGACGGGGCCGCAACCCGTACGAGCTGACCGATGAATCCCCCGTCTACGTCATCTCGGTGGCGGCGCAGCTCTCCGGGCTGCACCCGCAGACCCTGCGCCAGTACGACCGTCTCGGCCTGGTCTCGCCCGACCGCACGGCCGGGCGCGGCCGCCGTTACTCGGCTCGTGACATCGAACTTCTGCGCGAGGTGCAGCGCCTCTCCCAGGACGAGGGCATCAACCTGGCCGGCATCAAACGCATCATCGAACTGGAGAACCAGGTGGCGGCGCTGCAGGCGCGGGTCGCCGAGCTCTCCGGGGCCCTCGAGGGGGCGGCGGTCGCCATGCGGCAGCGCGAGGCCGCCGTCCACGCCTCCTACCGGCGTGACCTGGTGCCCTATCAGGACGTGCAGCAGACCTCCGCGCTGGTGGTGTGGCGGCCCAAGCGGCCGGAGTGAGCGGTCCCGCCGGACGGCGTAGGCCCGTCGAGCCGCGTAGGCCGGCTCAGGTCGGCTTGGGCAGGCAATGGGACGGCCGCGGGCCTAGGCCAGCAGGTCGGCGGGCCCGTGCGAACGGCGGTGCAGATGGCGGCCGGAGGCGGCCATCGCCTCCAGCAGGCGGTGGCCCTCCGCCGCGGGGACGAGCCCTTCCGCGCAGGCCTGGCGCATCAGGTCGAAGGTCTCCTTGTTGGTGATGCCGCGCCGGCGCGCGAAGTCGCGGGCCGAGCGGTCGTCGGTGATCCAGACCGCGCCCCGGAACTCACGGCGCCGGGTGATCAGCACGCAGGTCTCGGCCTCACCCAGGTGCTTGGTCGGCAGATGGGACGCGCCGCCGAAGACCGCCCGGCGCAGCCGGTCGACCTCCCGCAGTTCGGCGCCGTCGGTGATCTCCACGGGCTCGCCCAGCCATCCGGCCTCCGCCAGCCCGGCCAGCCGCGGCAGGAAGCGCGCGGAGCGGGCGGCCTCCCAGGCCACGGCCTGACTCCAGCGGCCCCGTCCGTCCAGCACCTTCTCCAGCAGGAGCAGCCGGTCGACGGCGGCGAAGTTGCACAGGACGGTGTTGTCGGGGAACCACCACGTGGTCATGGCTGGAAGACCAGATCCCCTTCTTCGGCGTCCTGTTGTTCGACGCAGTCGCCCGGTGGCGGTTCGGGCGCGAGGAGCTCGTGCAGCCGCTCCACGTCGGTGCCCAACAGCGTGGCCAGCGGGCGCAGGGTCGTCTCCCCCGCCAGGTAGGCCTTGTACAACTGCGAGGCGACCCTCGGTGGGAAGCGCTCCGCCGAGGATCGCGAGATCTGCTTCTGGTAGTCGTCGCCGGCGCCGGCGAACAGATGGCAGGCCTCCGTGGTGAGGGCGCGCAGCCTCTTGCGGCGCGCGGCGTCGACGAGTCCCAGTTGGTGCAGCCGGGCCGCCAGGGCACTCGGCGACACCCGGAAGCGCACGACGAGCCGCTCGAAGGCGGCGTCCGAGAGACCGCCCTGAGCCGCGTCCTCCGCCGCGTGCGCCGCGTTCTCCGCCGCGGCCCGCGTCAACTCCGCCGCGGGCATCAACAAGTGCGATGCGAAGACGTTCGCCCGCACCTCGGCCAGGTTCTTCTGCCGACCGGGGGCGACCCGGGACTCCACGACCATGCTGTGCGCGTCCTTGGCGAGGATGTGGCAGAGCTCGTGGGCGAGGGTGAAGCGCTGCCGCGTCCACAGGTCGGTGGGCGCGAGGAGGACGAGCCGGAACGCGTCGGCCTGCCACGCCAAACCGTCCACACCCTGTGGAAGGGCAGCGATGGCGACGTCCACTCCGAAGCGGTCCTCCACCGCCGCGATGAGCTCGTCCGTGCCCAGCTCGGCGGCCGGGAGCACGTCGAGCACCTCGGCCGCCAGCCGCTCGCCCTGCTCGGCGTACCGCTCCGCTGCCGCGCCGACCTCCGGCACCCGCGGCAACTCCTGCGTGCGGCCCAGCACGTCCAGCACCTCGTAGGCGGCGGCGAAGCGCGCCGCGACCTCCTGGGCGCCCACGGGGTCGGCGGTGCCGTCGCCCCTGGTGCGGGCCGCGAGCGCGGGGCGCAGCGGTTCGCTTCCGGTCAGCAGCCAGTCCACGGTCGTGCCGCCCGCCTCCGCGATCAGCGCCAGGTCGAGCGAGGTGAAGCGGCGCACACCGGTCAGCGACTTCGACAACTTGTCGGGCGTCAGCCCGACCGACCGGGCGAAGGCGGCCTTGGTCACCGCCGCCGCGTCCATCACGCTGCGTACGCGTGCGATGACGTTCGGGTCCATGCGCCCAGAGTAAGGCGGGCCTTGCGATTATCGCAAGGCCCGCCGGATGGCCGGTGTGGCCGGTGTGTCCTGCGTGGTCACGGCATGAGGATCACGGAGGCCCCTCCGGGCTGGGTCGGCGTTCCGTCCTGTGCCCAGCGGCTCGGGCGACTTGTGATCACCTCGTGCCCGCAGGCCGCGGGCGGTGTCGGCCGAAGAGGTGGCACGCTGGGGCGGTGCGGGGGTGCGGGGTCCGCGGCGGGGAAGACGGTGCGTATGCCGCACAGAGGCGTCGGAGCCGGGATGGTGGTGGGGCTGGCCGTGGGCATGATGGCCGGCGTGGTGCCGCTCGGGGCGGACTGGGGCGCCGAGGGGCTGGACGTGGCGCTGGCGACCGTGGCGATGTGGGCCGGGCTCCGGCTGGCCGCGCGGCACGAAGGGCCGTGGTGGATCGCCGGGCTGATGGCGCTGGTCCTGGTGAGCGTGGGTGTGGCGGCGTACGGCGACGTGGCCGTGCCCCGCTGCGCGGGGGTGGTTCCCGTCCCGGTGGTGGCGGCGCTGCTGGTGGTCGGCGGCGTCCGGTCCGTGTGGGCGCGGCGCGGGGGCTGGGGCGTGGCGGGCGCGGCGGCCGGGGCGGGCGCCCTGGTGGCGAGCGCGTCGCTGCCGGTGTGGGTGGCGGCGGCGATGTGGGCGGCGGCCCAGGCGGATCCGGCGTCGCGGACCTCGCTGCGGGCGAGGTAGTGCCCCGGCTGCGGCGGCGTCCGACCGCGAGGGAGACCGGCGCCGTCGGCCGCTGCGAGGGGTTCGCCCGCTCACCGGCGGAGTCGGGGAAGTCGCTGGTGGGGCAGCGGGCCGCGATCGCAGGCGGGGGTGGCGACAAAAGCGTTCGAGGAAGCCGCCCCGTCGCCGAACGGCTCCTCGGCCGGGCGTCGATACGCGGGCACGACGCGGAGGCCGGCCGGACCCGGGCGACCGCGGCGCCGGATCGGCGCGGACAGGACGGGGCGCGTCGCGGACGACCGGTGCGGACGACCGGCGCGCTCGATCCGCGCGCACGGGGGCCCGGTCAGGCGCGGCCCATGGCGCGGGTCAGCGTGATCTCGACGACGACCCGGTCCGGGTTGGGAGCGGGGGTGCGGCCGTAGCGCTCGGCGTAGCGCCGCACCGCGTCGGCGACGGCGTCCGGGTCGGTGTTGATCCGGGCCACGCCCTCCAGCGTCGCCCAACGCCCCTTGTCGACCTGGCACACCGCGACCCGGGCGCCTCCCGGCCCGGCCGCCAGCACGTTGGCGACCTTCCGGCTCGCCTTGTTGGTGATCACCCGGGCCAGCCCGGCCTCCGGGTCGTAGGTCACGCCGACCGGCACGACGTGCGGGGTGCCGTCCGGGCGGTGGGTGGTGAGGGTGCTCATGAGGTACTCCCGCCAGAAGGCGAGATAGCCGGGCTCGGGGCGGCGGGGGTCGATGGCCATGGCACCGACCGTACCCGGCCCTGGGTGCGGCCGGGCCGCACCCGACGACACGCACCCCGACGACACGCACCCGAAGACGCGCCCCCGACGACACGCACCCGAAGACGGGGGCGTCCTGTGGGCTCCTCGCCTTGGAAAACCAACCTTGAGTGGAATAGACTCAACTTGTCTCACGCTGGAATAAGCAGCTTCGATGGTGCCCGACGAGGAGGAGGAGTACGCGGACGTGGACGCCGAGCTGACCAACAAGAGCCGGGAGGCCCTGGGCGCCGCCAACAGCAAGGCGGTGTCGGCCGGGCATGCGGACCTGACCCCCGTGCACCTGCTGCTGGCGCTGCTGGAGCAGCCCGAGAACGACAGCGTGCTGGACGTCCTCGCGGCCACCGGCGCGGACGCCGCGGCGGTGCGCTCCGGCGCCGAGCGGCTGCTGGGCGGGCTGCCCAGCGTGCAGGGAAGTACGGTGGCGCCGCCGCAGGCGAACCGTGAACTGCTCGCTGTGATCGCCGACGCGGCGCAGCGGGCGAAGGAACTCGGGGACGCGTACGTCTCCACCGAGCACCTGCTCATCGGCATCGCCCTCAAGGGCGGGGCCGCCGGTGAGCTGCTGAAGCAGCACGGCGCGACCGGCAGCAGGCTGCAGGACGCCTTCGAGCAGATCAGGGGAGGTCAGCGCGTGACGACACCCGACCCCGAGGGCACGTACAAGGCGCTGGAGAAGTACGGCACGGACTTCACCGCGGCGGCCCGCGAGGGCAAGCTCGACCCGGTGATCGGACGGGACAACGAGATCCGGCGCGTGGTGCAGGTGCTCTCCCGGCGCACCAAGAACAACCCGGTGCTCATCGGCGAGCCCGGCGTCGGCAAGACCGCCGTCGTCGAGGGCCTGGCGCAGCGCATCGTCAAGGGCGACGTGCCCGAGAGCCTGCGCGACAAGCGCCTGGTCGCCCTGGACCTGGGTGCGATGGTCGCGGGCGCGAAGTACCGCGGCGAGTTCGAGGAGCGGCTGAAGGCCGTGCTGGCGGAGATCAAGGCCAGCGACGGCCGGATCATCACCTTCATCGACGAGCTGCACACCGTGGTCGGCGCGGGCGCCGGCGGCGACTCGGCCATGGACGCGGGCAACATGCTCAAGCCGATGCTGGCCCGCGGCGAGCTGCGGATGGTCGGGGCGACCACCCTCGACGAGTACCGTGAGCGGATCGAGAAGGACCCGGCCCTGGAGCGCCGCTTCCAGCAGGTGCTGGTGGCCGAGCCGAGCGTCGAGGACACCATCGCGATCCTGCGCGGACTGAAGGGACGCTACGAGGCGCACCACAAGGTGCAGATCTCCGACGCCGCCCTGGTCGCGGCCGCCACCCTTTCCGACCGCTACATCACCGCCCGCTTCCTGCCCGACAAGGCCATCGACCTGGTCGACGAGGCCGCCTCGCGGCTGCGCATGGAGATCGACTCCTCGCCGGTCGAGATCGACGAGCTGCAGCGCGCCGTCGACCGCCTGCGCATGGAGGAGATGGCGCTGGAGAAGGAGACCGACGAGGCCTCCAAGCAGCGCCTGGAGAAGCTGCGCAAGGACCTCGCGGACAAGGACGAGGAGCTGCGCGGCCTGACCGCGCGCTGGCAGAAGGAGAAGGAGGGCCTGAACCGGGTCGGTGAGCTCAAGGAGCGCCTGGACGACCTGACCACCCGGATCGATCGCGCCCAGCGCGACGGCGACTTCGAGACCGCGTCCAAGCTGCTGTACGGCGAGAAGCCGAAGCTGGAGGCGGAGCTCGCCGAGGCCACCGAGGCCGAGGAGGTGGCCAAGCGGGAGACCATGGTCAAGGAGGAGGTCGGCCCGGACGACGTGGCCGACGTGGTCGCCGCCTGGACGGGCATCCCGGCCGGCCGCCTGATGGAGGGCGAGACGCAGAAGCTGCTGCGCATGGAGGAGGAGATCGGCAAGCGTCTGATCGGCCAGTCCGAGGCCGTGCGCTCGGTGTCCGACGCGGTGCGCCGCTCGCGCTCGGGCATCGCGGACCCCGACCGCCCGACCGGTTCCTTCCTCTTCCTGGGCCCCACCGGTGTCGGCAAGACCGAGCTGGCCAAGGCCCTGGCGGACTTCCTCTTCGACGACGAGCGGGCCATGGTCCGCATCGACATGAGCGAGTACGGCGAGAAGCACTCCGTCGCCCGCCTGGTCGGCGCCCCTCCCGGCTACGTCGGTTACGAGGAGGGCGGTCAGCTGACCGAGGCGGTGCGCCGCCGTCCCTACTCCGTGGTGCTGCTGGACGAGGTGGAGAAGGCCCACCCCGAGGTCTTCGACGTCCTGCTCCAGGTGCTGGACGACGGCCGGCTCACCGACGGCCAGGGCCGCACGGTCGACTTCCGCAACGCCATCCTCATCCTCACCTCCAACCTCGGCAGCCAGTACCTGGTCGACCCGGTGCTCAGCGAGGCGGAGAAGAAGGAGAGCGTGCTGGAGACGGTGCGGGCGTCCTTCAAGCCCGAGTTCCTCAACCGGCTCGACGACATCGTCGTCTTCAACGCCCTGCACAAGGACGAGCTGCGCCGCATCGCCCGGCTGCAGACCGACCGCCTGGCGGCCCGGCTGCGCGACCGGCGGATCTCCCTCGACATCACCGACAGCGCCCTGGACTGGCTCGCCGAGGAGGGCAACGACCCCGCCTACGGCGCCCGTCCGCTGCGCCGCCTGGTGCAGACCGCCATCGGCGACCAACTGGCCCGGGAAATCCTGGCCGGCGAGGTCCGGGACGGCGACACCGTGCGGGTCGACCGGGTCGGCGACCGGCTGATGGTGGGCGCCACCACCGGCAAGACCCTCTGAGGCGCTGCGGGAATCCCCGCGAAGGGGGGCACGGCGGGCCGCGCTTGCACGGAGCGGCCCGCCGTGAGGGAGGATGGGGGTATCCGTACGAAGGGAACTCCAAGGTGAGCATCGACCCGTCCTCGATTCCGAACTTCGGGGGCCAGCCGGACCCCCAGCCCGGCCCTGCCGGGAACGTGGTCATTCCTGACCAGGATCTGGTCAAGCAGCTGCTGGAGCAGATGGAGCTCAAGTACGTCGTCGACGAGGAGGGCGACCTCGCCGCGCCGTGGGAGGAGTTCCGCACCTACTTCATGTTCCGGGGTGAGGAGGACCAGCAGATCTTCGCGGTCCGCACCTTCTACGACCGGGCGTACAGCATTGAGGACAAGCCTCAGCTGCACGAGGCGATCGACGACTGGAACCGCCGCACCCTGTGGCCGAAGGTCTACACCCACACCCACGACGACGGCACGGTCCGTCTGATCGGTGAGGCCCAGATGCTGATCGGCCTCGGCGTCGGCCTGGAGCACTTCGTCTCCAGCACCGTCAGCTGGGTCCGGGCCTCCATCGAGTTCGAGAAGTGGATCCTCGACGCCCTCGGGCTGGAGAAGGACGCGGAGTCCACGGACGACGGCGAGGACTGAGCCCGCCGCCCGCACGGGCGCACCCGCCCGTATGCCCGTCCGCCGCGCGACCGCCGTAGAGCGGGCGCGCCGGGCGGGCTGCGGTCTTCCGCGACGGCTGCACCGCCTCCCGGAGCCGGCGCAGCCGTCCCACGCTCTCCCCGTCGCCCGGGCCCTGCCGGCAGCCGCCCGCGTTCCTCACCCCCGCACACCACCGTGGGCCCGCATCC
>NZ_JBYIQP010000119.1:0-13679 GCF_057707665.1 Actinacidiphila sp. bgisy167
CCCCCCCCCCCCCCCCCCCCCCCCCCCCCCCCGGGGAGGGGTCAGAAGGTCAGGCTCCAGCGGTCGAGGTAGCCGGGGTCGACTGTGAAGATGCCGGGGGTGTTGTCCGTGACCCGCAGCTTCCACGTGCCGTTGGCGGGGACCGCCGAGGCGTCCACGGTGTAGGTGGCGTGCACCTCGCCCTCGCCGGTGTCCCAGTACCAGGGCTTGACCGGGATCTCCGTCCCGTTCTCACTGACCAGGGTGACGACCTGGCCGCCGACCCAGGGGTGGACGAGGTCGATGGTCACCTTGAGGTCGCTGGGCGCGTTGCCCTTGCGGCCGGTCACGATCAGCGGGGACTCGATCGTCTGCCAGTTGGGGATGTCGTAGCGGGCCGGGTTGACGAAGAAACCGCCGCCGGAGGCCAGGACGGGCCACTCGAAGCGCACCGTGCGCTTGGCCTTGTGCTGGGCGGTGTTCTCGACGGTGACGGCCGTCTTGTACGCGCCGGCCTTCTTCGGCGTGCCGCTGATCAGGCCGGTGCGCGCGTCGATGGACAGGCCCTTGGGCAGCCCGTGCGCTGAGTAGGCCAGGCGCCCGGGGACCGAGCCCACCGCCTCGACCTGACGGGTCGTCGGCTGCCCGACGGCCACGGGGCGGGTGGAGGGCGCCGTCACGGCGATGTGGTTGACGAAGCGGGCGCCGACGTTCACGGCGGCCCAGGCGTTGCCGACGGCCTCGTAGGTCTCGCTGCCCTGCCCGAACAGGTCGGCGGCCGCCTGGAGGGTGGCCGCGCGGGCACCGGCGTAGTCGGTGCTGCTCGTCATGTACGTGGTCAGGGCCCGGTACCAGATGTCGGTGGCGTTGGGCAGGCCGATGGGCGCGACCGGCAGGCCGTCGTAGGTCGGGCTGTCGTAGGCGACGCCGTTGATCGTCTTCTTCCCGCTGCCCTCGGAGAGGAGGTAGAAGAAGTGGTTCGCCGGGCCGGAGCTGTGGTGGACGTCCTCCTTCTTCAGGTCGGGGGTCCAGTAGTCCAGCGACGTGCCCTTGACCGGGTCGGCGTCCTTGGAGGGCTGGTCCATGTGACGCAGCGGCTTGCCGGTGCCGCGGACGTCGGCGAGCTCGCCCAGCGTGTAGTCGGGGACGTCGGCGGGGTTGTCCGCGAAGAACTCCACGGCCGTGGCCATGATGTCGCTGGTCGCCTCGTTGAGGCCGCCGGACTCTCCGAGGTAGGTGAGGTTGGCGGTGGCGTAGGTGACGCCGTGCGTCATCTCGTGGGCGGCGATGTCGAGTTCGGTGAGCGGGTGCTCGTTGCCGCGGCCGTCGCCGTACGTCATGCAGAAGCAGCCGTCGTCCCAGAAGGCGTTGGCGAAGTTGTCGCCGTAGTGCACCCGGGAGATGGCTCCGACACCGTTGTCAGCGATGCCGTTGCGGCCGAAGCGCTCCTTGTAGAAGTCCCAGGTCTCGCGCTGGCCGTAGGCCGCGTCCACAGCGGCGGTCTGGCGGTCGGCGAGGGTGCCGTCGCCCCAGACGTCGTCGTCGCCGGTGACCAGCCTGCCGTTGCCGCCGACGCCGGTCAGGTCGTGGGTCCTGTGCCCGCCGCGCTCCGGGTCGGTCAGCTCGTAGACGCCGTTGTTGAAGACGGTGCCGATCTGCACCTGCCCGCTGTACTGGCTGTTGCCGACGCCGGAGCGGATCTCCTCCATGCTCTGGAGCTGCTTGCCGGTCGCGGCGTCGTTGACGACGTTCAGCCGGCTCGGGGTCCCGTCCTTCTGTGTGCCGGTGACGTACGACTGCCACGCGAGGGTCGGCTTGCCGTCGCCGAGGAAGACGACCAGGCGGGGGGCGCCGTCCGCGGCCGGGGTCCCGGTCCCCTCCCTTCCGGCCGCGGCCAGGGCGGACTTCTTCGCCTCGGCGGCGCTGACCGCCGCCTTCGTGCCGGGCACCTCGAGGGGCGCCTGCGACGCCTTGCTGACGGTGCGGCCGTCCGCCCGCTCATGGACGACCAGGTCGCCGCCGATGACGGGCAGTCCGGCGTAGGTGCGCTCGTAGCGCGTGTGCACCGTGCCGTCGGCGTCCTTGATGACGTCCTTGGGTATCAGCGCCTCCTCGCCGCCCAGGTGGAGGTCCCGGGCGGTGGTGGCCCGCCGCTCGGACGCCGCCTCGAGCAAGCGCTCCCGCTGTACGGGGGAAAGGGTGGCCGCGCGCGCCCCGGGCCGGGACTCCGCCGCGATCCTGCGCGGGGCCGTCCCGTCACTCTCGGCCGCGGCGACGGCACCGGTGGCCGGCAGGAGGGGGGTCAGCAGGGCGGCCAGGGTGACGGCGGCGGTCGCCGCCACACGGCCGCGCACGCGGCGGGCGGGAGGGGGGTTCGGCGGGGAAGCGGCGCCCGTGGCGGCGGGATGGTTCGTCACTCGTACAGCTCCTTATACCCGACCGTTCGAACGGCCGCTGGGGGAAGGGGACATCGCCGGCCTGGAGGCCTCGGCAAGGTGACGTGCGAGTGATGCTCGCGCGACGTGCTGGATCGTGTCAGCCTGCCTGTTCCCTGTCACCACTGCGGAGACCAATGTCCGAAAGTCGGTTCGGCGCCTCACCATGGATCGGTTCCAACCCGCCCTCGCCACCTGTCAGTTCATGATCCGAGGCCGCGAAGTGGCACCAGGGGGCGAATAGATCACGCCACGGAAGCGGACACCCCGTCCGGCCCGGAAGATACGGGTCTGGGAGCCTTTCCCCTGATCGGTACGGGCCTGACGGGGTCACCATCGACACCGGGTGGCTCAATACGGTGTCGGAGGCGAGGCATTCGAGCCAGCGGCCGCGGGTGGACGAGGCGCGTGCTACGCGTCCTGGGCGGCCGGGACGGCGTACCCCGCGACGGACGGCCAGCGGACGGTCAGCACCGTCGAGTCCTCCTCCGCCACCCACGAGTGGTCCACGCCCTTGCCCCACACCACGTAGTCGCCCTGGCGGGCCAGTACCACCGATTGCCCGGGGAACTCGACCCGGAACCGGCCGCTGATGAGAATCTGCAGGGCCGTCCGCTCCTCGCCCCGTACCCACTCCCCGCGCTCCTCCCCCGCCGGGTGGAGGCCCCACTTGATCTCCACGGCGTCACTGTGCCGGGGGTCGCCCGCCTCCTTGAAGTGCCCCAGCAGCCACCCCCTGTCGAGCGGTGCGTCCTGACCGGCATTGCCCACGTACACGCTGTCGTCCATGAGGGGACGCTAACACCGCACTCCGGCCGTCCCGACGGCCCGGCAGGACGCCCGCGCCGACCCTCCTCAGCCGTCCTCACCGGGTTCGCCGAGCACCATCTCGGCCGTGACGGCCCATCATTCGTGGCCCCGCCACGCGCCGTCGAGGTACGGGAAGCGCGGGGAGTACCCCTCGCGCTCGAAGCCCAGCCGCTCCACCAGTCTGATCGACGCGACGTCGGCGGGCGGGATGTCGGCCTCCACCCGTGCAGACCGAGGTCGCCGACGGCGTATGCCATCACGAGCCGCAGCCCCTCCGCCAGGTAGCCGCGGCCGGTGGTCGACGCGTAGGCGGCACAGCCCAGCGCACCACTCTGAATGGTGCCCCTGACGATGTCGTCGATGTTGACCGCGCGGACGACGGCGCCCGTCCCGCGGAGGCAGAGCCGAAACCCTCGTACGTCGGGTGGTCGAAGCGCTCGACGTAGGCGGAGAAGACTCCGGGGTGTGCTCCCACCTGAGCACCCAGGGCCCGTCCAGTACGCCGCTCGCCCGGGCGAGCGCGCCGATCTCCTCGTGGTCCCGGACGGTGATCCGGCGGATGGCCCGCCCGGGGACCGTGAGCGAGGAAGGTGTCGTCAGCCCTCGCGCGATCGTCGTACGGCCGGCCCCGCGGAACCGCTTCCCGGCGAACGGCGTTCCCCCGCGGGAGATGGGCGAATGAGCGCGTGCGGCGGGGTCAGAGCGATTCGCCGGGTCGGAGATACCGGTAGCCGTGGTCGGTCTGTTCCGCGAGCCAGCCGTTGACGCTGTCGAGGCCGAACTCGTTGCACTGGCCGTCGTGGACACCGAACGCCCGCCGCGGCGCGACGGCGTTGACGAAGTCGATCACCTCGGTCGTCTTCAGCCAGGACGCCTGGAGCGGCACCATGAGCGTGTCGACCGGCTGCGCGGGCACGTGCAGCGCGTCACCGGGATGGTAGAGGGCGTCGTCGATGACGTAACCCAGGTTCACGCAGTCGGGCCGCCCGGCGTGGATGAGCGCGTGGCGGCCGCCCACCGCGCGCACACGGAAGCCGGCGGCGGTGAACTCCGTGCCGGCGGCGACCCGGACCGACTCCAGCCGCGGGATGTCCGCCCCGGCGGGGGCGTGGACCGGGACGCCGAGCCCGGCCAGGCGGAGCACGTCGACGTGGTCGCTGTGCTCGTGCGTGACCAGTACGGCGTCAGCCCCGTCCAGCGCGGCCGGCTCGCTCCATTCCCCGGGGTCGATGACGAGCACGCGCCCCTCATGCTCGACGCGAACGCAGGCGTGGGTGTACTTCGTGATCCGCATGGCCCCGACTGTAACGCGAGGTGCCGGAGCGCATGGTGGGATCACACCGCACCGCGTCCGAACCCCCTGCGGGAGGGCGCAACGGCGCGCAGTTCTCCCCGCCCTGGACGACACCGCCTCCGCGCACGTCCCGGCCCGCGAGGACGACAACGCGCCGGCCCCTTGTCGTCGAGGAGATCGGGGAACACGCCGTCAACGGAGTCGAGTTCCCCTTGCCGCACGCCATCCTGGGCTGGACCGCTCCATGAGCGGTGACCACCACACCGTCCGCCATGTCGGCGCCGCGCAGGTTCCCGAGGTCTCGGCGGCCCTGGAGCGGCTGGACGGAGCCGGCAGCGCGAGCGGTTCGCAAGGCTCGCCTTCGACGCCGTCGGCCAAGGGCCACCGAGGGTCGCCGCCTCGCCCTCCGAGAACGCCGGCGTGGACAGCTCGGTTGGCAGCGCCCCGCCACGGACCCGTGCGGCGGCGTGTCGGCCTGGCACAGCCGGCCGGCGGCCCGTGCGCCGGGTGAGGCGGCCGCGAGCCGCCTTCTGAAACGTTCTCATCTCGTGGCCCGCACCCACCGCGATGCTCCGGCGCGAACCGCCGGCGATCCACCCCGGCGTCACGGATACCGCCCGCCACCGCCCCCACCACGCCCGTCGAGGTTCGTACCCGCCGGGACCTTGCCCCCGCCAGGGACCCCGATGTAGCCTCCGCATGGATTGAAACGGTTCAATACATTGGGCTCAGCACATCACCGCGTTGCATCTCGGCACTGATCACTCCGGGATGACAGGCACCTCCACCTCTCACTCCGGGAGCTACGGAACCATGCACGACGACAGCAACCGCCCCGAGGGCGGCGGGGTCTCCCGCCGAAGCCTCCTCATCGCCACCGCCGTCGCGGGCACCGCGGTGGCCCTGGCCCCCGCACTGCCCGCTGCCGCCGCCGAGGCGCGGACGGGGAGCGGGGTGGCGGGCGCGGGGGGTGCGGCCGGCGCGTTCGCCGAGCCGGGCAGCGCGGTGCGTCCCAAGTTCCGCTGGTGGTGGCCGGACGGTCTGGTCGACCCCGACGAGATCCGCCGCGAAGTGGACCAGATCGCCGACGCCGGGTTCGGCGGGGCCGAGATCGCGGCCGTCCACCACAGCGTGAAGGACACCGCCGTCCTGGACACCGAGCACCACGGCTGGGGCAGCCCCGCCTGGGTGGCCGGTGTCCACGCCGCCCTGGAGCAGGCCCGCCGGCGGGGCGTCACCATCGACCTGACGATCGGCCCGAGCTGGCCGGCGGCCGTCCCCGGGATCACCCCCGACAGCGAGGCCGCGGTGCAGGAACTCGCCCTCGGCGCCGTCACGGTGACCGCCGGCACGGCCTACTCGGGCCCCGTGCCGCCGCCCGCCGCCGCCCCCGCGTCCGGGGTCACCCGGCAGCGGCTGCTGGCCCTGCTGGCCACCCGGATCGCCCCCGAGAACGCCACCCGCAAGGAGACCGGCCTGGACCGCGCGAGCGTCCAGGACCTCACCGCGCACGTCGCCGCCGACACGGTCGACTGGACCGCGCCCGCCGAGGGCGACTGGGTGCTGACCGCCCTCTGGCAGCGCGGCACCGGGCAGACCCCCGAGGGCGGCCCGCACACCTCGCCCACCGCCTACGTCGTCGACCACTTCAGCGCGGCCGGCACCAGGGCCATCACGGACTTCTGGGAGCGCAAGCTGCTCACCAAGGAGATCCGGGGGCTCCTCAGGTCCGCCGGCGGCGTCCTGTTCGAGGATTCCCTGGAGATCGAGACCAAGGCACTGCCCTGGACCCCCGGGCTGCCCGCCGCCTTCGAGAAGCGCAACGGCTACCCGCTGCTGCCCGTCCTGCCGGTGATCGCGATGAACGGCGGCAACCAGGTCTACGCCTACGACGCCGTCGCGACCCGGCAGATACGCCACGACTTCTGGGACACCGTCAGCGACCTCTACAACACCCACCACCTCACGGCGCTGCGCGACTGGGCGCACGCGCTGGGCCTGGGGATGCGCGCCCAGCCCTACGGACTGCAGACCGACGCGATCAGGTCGGCCGCGCTGCTGGACATCCCCGAGGGCGAATCGCTGGGCTTCAAGAACCTCGACGACTACCGCTGCCTCGCCGGAGGCCGGGACATGGCGGGCCACTCGGTGCTGTCCTGCGAGGCGGGCGCCTACACCGGCTCCGCGTACAGCACCACGTGGAAGAAGTTCCTGGGCACCATGGGCGGCGCCTACGCTGCCGGCGTCAATCAGACAGTCGTGCACGGCTTCTCCTACGCCACGCTGCCCGGGGTGAAATGGCCCGGCTACGCGGCCTTCACCCCCTACAACGGCACCGTCGGCTACGGCGAGTCCTGGGGTCCGCGGCACCCGACCTGGCGGCACGTCAGCGATGTGTCCGGCTACCTGTCCCGGGTGCACCACGCCATGCAGCGCGGCACCTCCCGGATCGACGTCGCGGTCCTCCGGCAGAGCGGCTACACCGCGACGGGGATCGGCGCCTCCTGGTTCACCTCGACGGGCGTGCCGCTCGGCTGGACGCACCAGTTCGTCAGCGGGCCGCTGCTGGACCTTCCGTCGGCGAAGGTCCGCGACGGCAGGCTGGCCCCCGACGGCCCGGCCTACCGCGCGCTGTTCGTCGACGGTGACTTCTTCTCCGGTTCGGCGATCACCCTCACCCTCGAGGACGCACGCCACCTGCTGCGCCTGACGCGGACCGGGCTGCCGATCGTCCTGCTCGGCGACTGGACGACGGTCACGACGACCGGTATGTCGGACGACTCCCGTCTGCAGCAGCTCCGTTCCCTGGTCGCCGAGCTGCTCGCGCAGCCGCGGGTCCGGCAGGTCACCGAGAAGCCCGCGGTGGGCGAGGCCCTCGCGGACCTCGGTCTGGTGCCCGACGTGAGCTACGCCGTCCCCTCGACGCTGCTCACGATGCACCGCTTCGACGAGGGCGTCGACTGGTTCTATCTCGTCAACGGCAAGCACTCCGAGACGGTGAAGCCCCCTGTCGCCGCGATCGACCACGCCGTCACGGTGCGCCGCACCCGCTCGGGCGCGGTGCCCCATCTGCTGGACCCGTGGACGGGTGAGGCCCGGCCGCTGGGCCTGTACGAGCAGGACGGCGACCTGTTCACCTTCCGGGTGGCCCTGCAGCCGTCGGAGTCGATGATCGTGGCCTTCGCGCCGCCGGGACGCTTCCACGGCGAGCCCGGCCGTACGCACGCGGTCACCACGGACGCGGACGACGTGCGCTTCGACGACGGGCGGCTCGTCCTGCGCGCCCGCGCGGCCGGCGCCTACACCACTGCGCTGTCGCAAGGGAGTCCGGTCCGCACCGTGGTCGCCAAGGTGCCCGCACCGCGGGAGGTCACCTCCTGGATCCTTGACGCCGAGGACTGGCGTCCCGGCGCCGACCCGGACCGCACCACCGTCGTGCGGCACCGGGTCGCCCTCGACGCCCTGGCGCCGTGGAACGCCGTCCCGGAGCTCGCCGACGCCGCGGGCATCGGCCGCTACCGCACCACGGTCGAGCTCGACGAGCCCTGGAGCGGCGGCTTCGGCGCCCTGCTCGACCTCGGGGAGGTCACCGACACCTTCCGGGTCACCGTCAACGGGCGCCCGGCCCCCGTCACCAGCCACCTCAACCCCGTGGTGGACCTCGGCGGGCTGCTGCGCCGGGGCGCCAACACGATCGAGGTCGAGGTGGCCACACCGCTGATCAACCGGCTGCGTGTCAGCGACCCGTCCGTGTACGGCGGCGCCGCCTCGCAGCGCACCGGGCTCGTCGGGCCCGTCCGGCTGATCCCGTACGGCGAGGCAGTGGTGGGCCGGGACTGACGGTCCCCCGCCCGCCCCCCCGTCCCCCGCCGTACGCACGGCGGGGGACGGGGGGCACGGGGTTCGACGCCCTCCGAAAGCGGCGACGCCGGGCGCGGCAGCGGCGATCGGCCCCGGCGCGGCGGTGGCAGCAGCATGCCGCTGTCACCGCCGGCGAACGCCTCCCCGCACCCCTGACGCAATCGCGTTGCCGCGGTGCTCGGCCGTGCGCGAGAATCCGGCCCCATGACCTCCGCGATGCGTCACATCACGATCGACTGCTCCGACGCCTACCGCCTGGCGAGCTTCTGGTCCCTCGTCCTGGACCGCCCGCTGCACGAGGACGACAAGCCCGGCGACGCGGAAGCGCTGATCGAGGTCGACGGCAGCCCCGGCCTGCTCTTCGTGACCGTTCCGGACGCCAAGACCGTCAAAAACCGCCTGCACCTCGACATCCAGCCGCAGGACCGCACCCGCGACGAGGAGGTCGAACGCCTGCTGTCGCTCGGTGCGACGCAGCTCGACGACCGGCGCCGCCCCGACGGAACCGGCTGGGTCGTGCTCGCCGACCCGGAGGGCAACGAGTTCTGCGTCGAGCGCAGCGCGGCGGAGCGCTCGGACTGAGCCGGCTCGGCTCCCGCGCTCAGCGCGGCCCCGCCCCGTCGTGGCCGTCCCGCGCGAACCGGTCGTGGTCGCCCAGCACTTCGGCGATGACACGCCGCTCGGTCTCGGCACGGGCCGGGTCGGCGGTGAGGGAGCCGGCGAGCACCAGCAGGGACTTCCACAGGGCCCAGCCGCGGGCACGGGACCAGGTGGCGGGGTCCTGGCGGACCGTGCGGCGGAACGCCTCACGGCTGTCTCCGGAGAACATGGTCCAGGCGATGACCAGGTCGCAGGCGGGATCGCCGACGCCCGAGGTGCCGAAGTCGATGACGGCGGTGAGTTCGCCGCCGCGCACGAGGAGGTTGCCGGAGGCGACGTCGCCGTGGAACCAGACAGGCCGGCCGCGCCATCGGGCGGCCAGGGCGGCGTCCCAGACGGCGCGGGCGCGGGCGGTGTCGACGTGGCCTTCGAGGACCTCCAGGCAGCGGCGGGTCTCCTCGTCGTAGTGGGCGGGCGACGCGCCCCGGTACCAGCTGTGCGGGCCGGCGGCCGGGCCGCCGGACGGGTCGCAGCCCTGGAGCGCGAGGAGGAACTCGCCCACGGCGGCGGCGAAGCGGGGCAGGTCGGGGATGCGTTCGGGGGCGGCCGTCTCGCCCGGCAGCCAGCCGCGTACGGACCAGGGGAAGGGGTAGCCCTCGCCGGGGGCGCCCATCGCCAGGACCGACGGGACGGCGACGGGGAGCGAGGGCGCCAGCTGGGGCAGCCACTCGTCCTCCTTGGCGACCGCGGGGACGTAGCCCTCTGCGGTGGGGAGCCGGACCGTCATGGCGTGGCCGAGGCGATAGGTGCGGTTGTCCCAGCCCTCGGCCTCCACCGGGGTGACGGGCAGGTGGGCCCACTGGGGAAACTGCGCCGCGAGCAGGCGTTCGACCAGTGAGGCGTCGATGCCGGCACGGCCGTCGGGTGGGGTGGTGAGCATCCGGTGATGATCACCCGTCATGTCACCGTGGGCAACGGATTATCGGGCTGTGCGCCGCGGGAGGCCGGCTCCGCGCGCATCAGCGGGGAGCCGCCCGCGCGCAGCCGCCGTGCAGACACGCCCGCTGTCGCTCTGACGGCACGGCAGCACACGGTCCGGGTGGCGTCCCTCCGCGAGCACCGTCGGTGAGCCCTCTGGCCCCCCGCCGGGGCGGCCGTCCGCTTCCGGCGGTCCGCAGGCAGGCACCGGGGCATCGTTCCACGGGCGAGGGTTTCCGAGCAGGTCGGCGACACAAAAGCAACCAAGCGGTCGACGACAAGATGTCTCGCCAGTTCATACGGCTCCCCCGCAGACTGCCCGTCCCGTCCACACCCGCCCATCGGCGGCGGTGGCCGCCTGTCCCCTCGGTCACGGCTGCTCTACCAGGCCGCCCCGTCCGGGGCGGGGCGGAAAGCGGCGGGACCCCGCGGGCCACGGCCCGCGGGGTCCTTGCCGAAGGGGCTCAGACGGCCGCGGCGCCGGCCTGGGCGAGCTCCTGGATGACCTTGATCAGGCCCTCGACGACCTCGGCGTCGTCGGCCGGGTGGGTCTCGGCGAAACGGATCACCGAGCCCGGAATGGAGAGCTTGACGTCCGTGAGGACGGAGGCGCCCGCGATGCCGGCGGCCTTGCGGGCCTCGTCCTGCGCCCACACCCCGCCGTACTGGCCGTACGCGGTGCCGACCACGGCGACCGGCTTGCCCGCGATGACAGCGACTTCGCGCGGGCGGGACAGCCAGTCGATGGCGTTCTTGAGGACGGCCGGGATGGTGCCGTTGTACTCGGGCGAGAAGAGCAGCAGCGCGTCGGCCGCGGCGGCGGCGGTCCGCAGGCGGCCGGCCGCCTCGGGCGCCGCGCCCTCGACGTCGAGGTCCTCGTTGTAGAAGGGGATCTCCGCCAGCCCCTCGTAGAGCGTGATGTCGACGCCCTCGGGGGCGTGCTTCACCGCAGCCTCCGCGAGCTGGCGGTTGTGCGAACCGGCGCGGAGGCTGCCGACGAGGCCGAGGATGCGGACGGTCATGGGTGATCTCCCTGCTGGTGGACGTCTTGAAGCGGACCGCGGTCCGGTTATGTTTGTACCAGCAAAACGGACCGCGGTCCACTTCCACTCCCGGCGCTAGGCTGTGCCCATGACCGAGCCGCCGCGTACCGCCGCCCTCCCCGTGAGCGCTGTCTTCGCCGACTGCGCGCAGCTCTCACTCACGCCGGCGAACAAGCGCCCACGGCTGCGCGCCGACGCGGCGCGGAACCGCCAGCGCCTGCTGGACGTGGCGGCCGAACTCGCCGAAGCGCACGGAATCGCGAACGTGACCATGGAAGCCGTCGCCGTGGCGGCCGGGGTGGGCAAGGGGACGGTCTTCCGCCGCTTCGGCGACCGCACGGGCCTGATGCTCTCCCTGCTCGACCACATCGAGCAGCAGCTCCAGGCGGCCTTCCTCACCGGCCCGCCGCCCCTGGGACCAGACGCCCCGCCGCTGGAGCGGCTGCGCGCCTTCGGCCCCGCCGTCATACGCCACGAAGACGCCCACCGCGACCTCTACATGGCCGTGCGCCGCCAGAACCAACGCTTCGAACCGTCCTACCAGCTCCGGCTCACCCACGTGACACTGCTGCTGCGGCAGATGGGGGCGCCCGGCGACGTCGAGCTGACCGGACACACCCTGCAGGCCTTCCTCGACACCATGCTGATCCAACACCTGCTCAGAACCCGGGGCATGCCCGTCGAGCGACTCGAGGCCGGCTGGTGCGGCCTGGTCGACCGCCTCGCCACCCAGCGATAGCGGGCCGCGGAGTACGCTCGCCGCACAAACCAGGGGGGCATCGATGACACCGCACACCGGCAACGCGGAAGCCGTCACATCGGGGACGGCTGCGAGGCGCCCGGTTTGGGCGCACCCCCGGATGTGGGCGAACCTCGCCATTGGAGTGCCCGCGGTGCTCCCCCTGTCCTGCGCGTGGTGGCTGCTGACGGAGTATCTGCCGATGGACTGCAGGAGCGTGGCGGACTCGTACGCGCCGGGCTTCTCCGGCGACTGCGACTACGGCACACTGGACCACGCGGGCCCCGTCATGATCCTGCTCTTCCTGACCGGCGCCCTCCTTCTGACGGCCGTGCTCGTCGTCGATGTGCTGCTGCCGCACTCCCGGGGCCGCAGCGCACGGCCGTGGCTTGCCGCGACGGTGTTCGTCCCCGTTCCGTACGCGGCACTGGCGGTAGGACTCCACTTTCTGTCGTGATCCCGACAGGCGGCGTGAACCCGCCACCCTCACCGGCCCATCTGAATCGTTCAACTCGCTAGCATGCGGCGGACCTCGGATGAATCCAATGTGAAGGGTCCCCCCTTTGAGACCGCTCTTCCCGGGCCGAACAGGCCTGTCGATCGTCGCGGGTATCGCGGCGACGCTGGTGGCGATCCCACCGACGTTTGCCGCAGAGCACGTCGGCGGCCACGCCACTGCCACCGCCTCGTCGGCGAACGTGGTCCTGACCGGCGGAGCCGCGAAGGCCTCCACCCCGCGCACGGTCACCCTCATCACCGGTGACCGCGTCACCATGACGCCGGGCGGCGACGGCCGCGCCTCCGTCACGGTGGAGGGCCCCGGCGGCCGTCGCGCGGACGCACGCATCGTCACACAGCACGGCGACACCTACGTCTACCCGTTCGCCGCCGAGCGGTACGTGGCGGCCGGGCTGCTCGACACCGACCTCTTCAACGTCACGCGGCTCATCGCCGACGGCTACGACGACGCCCGTTCCCAGGGCCTGCCCGTCATCCTGACCTACGCCTCCGACGCCCACCGGAAGCTCGCGGCGCCCTCCCTCCCCGAAGGGGCCACCGGCGCGCGGGCGCTGACCAGCATCGACAGCACCGCCACCACCCAGAAGCACGACCGGGCGGCGGATTTCTGGGCCGACCTCACCGGCGAGGACGCCCCGCAGACGTCCGCCAGGGCCACGGCGAGCGGACCGGTGCTGACCGGAGGTATACGCAAGGTCTGGCTCGACGGGAAGGTGAAGGCGCAACTCGCCGAGAGCGTCGCGCAGATCGGCGCCCCCGAGGTGTGGGCCAAGGGCGAGACGGGCCAGGGCGTGGATGTCGCCGTGCTCGACACCGGCTACGACCCCGGGCACCCCGACCTGCAGGGCGTCGTCACCGAGTCGCGCAGCTTCGTCCCCGATGAGGACATCGAGGACCACAACGGCCACGGCACCCATGTGGCGTCCACCATCGCCGGCAACGGCGCCGCGTCCGGCGGCAAGGAGAAGGGCGTCGCCCCCGGCGTGCGACTGCACGTGGGCAAGGTCCTCAGCAACGCGGGCAGCGGCACCGACTCGTGGATCATCGCCGGCATGGAGTGGGCCGCGCGTGAGGCCAAGGCCCGCGTGGTGAGCCTCAGTCTCGGCAGCGACCAGCCCTCCGACGGCACCGACCCGATGAGCCAGGCGGTCAACGAACTCAGCGCCGAAACGGGCGCGTTGTTCACCATAGCCGCCGGCAACCACGGCCCCTCCGAGGGCACCGTGGCCGCACCCGGCGCCGCGGACGCCGCGCTCACCGTCGGCGCCGTCGACTCCTCCGACGCCATCGCCGACTTCTCCAGCCGCGGCCCGCGCTTCCGGGACGACGCGGCCAAGCCGGAGATCACCGCTCCCGGGGTCGACATCCTGGCCGCCCGTTCGCGGTGGGCTACCTTCGGGACCGGCCTCTACGCCACCATC
>NZ_JBYIQP010000012.1:0-112466 GCF_057707665.1 Actinacidiphila sp. bgisy167
AGCACGCACTTCCTCTTTCGGAACGTACCTACACCTGCACCGCGTGCGGAGTCGTATCCCCCAGGGACAAGAACTCCGCGCGCGTGATGCTGGTACGGGCTGGTCTCAACCCGGCTGGCGTCGAGGGCGTAAGACCTCCGGGGGCGCTGCTCCCGGAGGCAGCCTGAGCCAGGAATCCCCTCCCTTCAGGGAGGGGAGGTGTCAAACGAGCCCGCTGCCGGTCCAGTGGTCCCCGGCGATCCACAGGACCGCGATGAGGGTGTCGAGCGCGCCCAGGACGACGGCGACCAGCGGTAGCACCGGCTTGGCGCCCCGGCGTGTGCGGTTCATGGCGCGCCGGCCGCACACGACCGCGACCGGCCCGAGGACGATGCCGAGAACGAAGAACCCGGCCACCGCGCAGACCAGGCCGAGGGAGACCAGGGTGCCGGGGCGCGCGCCGGTACGCGTATCGCTGCTGTCTGACATGTCTTCTTCTTCCTTGCCTTCACGGCTCGGGTCCGCGTCCCGGGCCGTGAAGCGGGCGGTTCCGACGTGATCAGGGGCCCCGTCTCCCGCGCTGGGCGCCCGCCGTACGCGGGACCACCGCGGGCCGCCCGGTCCGTGCGGACGGGGCGGCCCGTGGCGGAGATCGCGGCCCGGTCAGCCGGTGAACAACTGCTTGAGTTTAAGGCCGAGTTCATACACGCCGTAGGCGAAGGGCGCGCCGACCCACAGCCAGGCGACGACCTTCAAGGGCATCCGGTCGCTCCCGGCAGAGGCGGCGGGGGGCGTGGGGTTCGGGGCGGTCATCGGACGGCTCCTTCCGACGTGGGTTCGGTCGCGGCCTTGGTCTCGGCGGACGGCCCGTCATGATGCCGCGGGTCGACGGGGCGTACCAACTCGTTGGCGACGAAACCGATCACCAGGAGCACCATCATGATGATGAACGACGTGGAGTAGAGGTCGGGGCCGGTCCGGCCCGCCGACTTCTCGTGGTCGGCGATCGCGTTCACGATCAGCGGCCCGAGCACGCCTGCCGTGGACCAGGCGGTGAGCAGCCGCCCGTGGATGGCGCCCACCTGGTACGTTCCGAAGAGGTCCTTGAGGTAGGCGGGCACGGTGGAGAACCCGCCGCCGTAGAAGGACAGGATGACGGCGGCGGCGACGATGAACAGCGGCTTGGACTCGTCCCCGAGCAGGGCGATCAGCAGGTACAGCAGGGCTCCGGCGCCGAGGTAGAGGCGGTACATGTTCTTCCGCCCGACCAGGTCGGAGGTGGCGGACCAGCCGAGCCGGCCGAGCATGTTGCCGAGCGACAGCAGTCCGACGAAGCCAGCGGCGGCCGTGGCCGTCACCGGGGTGGAGGTGTCGGCGAAGAAGTCGGTGATCATCGGCGCGGCCTTCTCCAGGATGCCGATGCCCGCCGTGACGTTCATGCAGAGCACCACCCACACGCACCAGAACTGCGGTGTCCGCAGCGCGTTGCGCGCGGACACCTGGCCGGTGGTGACGAGCGGGCGCCTGGCCTCGGCCGACGGGTTCCAGCCGGCGGGCCGCCAGTCGTCCGCGGGCACCCGGATGAGCAGCACTCCGAAGGTCATGAAGACCGCGTAGACGAGGCCCATCACCAGGAAGGTCTGTGCGATGCCGGAGGAGCCTGCGCCGAAGGAGGAGAGCAGTTCCGTCGACCAGGGCGAGGCGATGAGCGCCCCGCCGCCGAAGCCCATGATGGCGATGCCCGTGGCGAGGCCCGGCCGGTCGGGGAACCACTTGATGAGTGTGGAGACCGGTGAGATGTAGCCGATGCCGAGCCCGATGCCGCCGACGAGGCCGTAGCCGAGGACGATCAGCCAGTACTGGCGCGTGGCGGCGCCGAGGGCCGAGATGAGGAAGCCGGAGGAGAAGCAGAGGGCCGACACGCACATGGCCCACCGAGGCCCGTTGCGCTCGACGAGCGTGCCGCCGAACGCGGCAGACAGCCCGAGCATGACGATCGCGAGCTGGAAAGGCAGCGCGGACTGGGTGCCGCTCAAACCGAGCGAGGACTCCAGCGGGGGCTTGAACACGCTCCAGGCGTACGCCTGCCCGATGGCGAGGTGGATGGAGAGCGCGGCCGGCGGTACCAGCCAGCGGCTCCAACCCGGCGGTGCGACCGTTCTGGCACGGGTGAGGACGTCTGGTACGCCTATTGACGCCATGGGGAGTACCTCTCTGAGGGGATGTGACCCACGGGACCGTACAACTTTCACCCACCCCTGGATAGGGCGATCGAGTGGCAATGTGCAGTGGTGGTGGGCGCGTTCGAGACCATAGGCGCTCGATGCGGGAGATAACGACGGCTGCGAGTCCGCGGCGAGGGCGGACCGGACCGAGCCGGTTCGGCACCGCGACGGGCGGCCCCCGAGCCAGGGGGACCGCCCGCGGTGTGACATGTGGGGCGTCACTGGCCGATGGTGTACCGGTCCCCATAGACGTGCCAGGTGAGCGGCGGGTCGAGGTCGAGGTTGCCGTCGTCGAGGAAGACGCGCTGCTCGGTGTCGACCCGGCTGGTGTCGCTGTGCGCCTCCTCGGTCTTCATCGCCGCCTTGCGCGCGTCGAGGAAGGCGTTGAGGTACGCCGTCTCGTCGCCGCCCTGCGCGGGGCTCGCCGCCCTGGACAGGGCCGTCCTGCGGATGCCGCCGAAGCTGACCGCGTCCTCGCCGGGGCCGTGCATCACGATGGCGTCGTAGTACGCGAACTGGCCCAGTGCGCGCAGCCCGTCGGCCTTGGCCCGTGCGACGGCGGGGTCGAAGTACACGCGGTCGCGCTCGTCGTTCTGCGCCTGCTGGAACGCCGGGTCGGCGGTCGCCGCGCGCCAGGCGTTCTCGAAACCCGAGCCGAGGCCGCTGTGCGAGTCGGTTCCGTTGACGCGGCGCAGCGCGGGCAGGTAGCCGGCGAGCGCGTTGCCCGGCACGCGGTCGGTGTACAGCTCGACCAGCTCGAGCATGTCACCGGTGCCGGAGCAGAAGCCGATGATGCCCGCCGTGTAGCCTCGGCCGTCGCCGATGTCCTCGATGTACCGGTACTGGGCCTTCCAATCGAGCGTGGAGTTCTCGGCGCTGGACACCAACTGCATGGCGATGTCCTTCTTGTGCGGGTCGTCGAGCCCGGAACCGGCCGCCGCGGCGGCCGGTCGACGGCGCGCTGCCGGGTCCGGTGTCGCGGCGCCGGCGGTCGGCAGGCCGACCGCCAGGGCGCTCGCGGTCAGTGCGGCGGTCGCGTACCCGAGGACGCGCCGGCGCGGGAGGGTGCGTGCATGACGCTGTGGGGGGATCTGCACGGCTGACTCCGTCGGTCAGAGGTTAGGAAACCTTCCTAACGGCGCCACATTGAAGCACCGGGCCGATCGAACGCCAAGGGGTCGAACGCGAACTCGGCAGCGCTACCGCCCGCGCGCGGCGAGTCGGGATCGTCTCGGAGGCAGGCACCGGGCGCCTTCGCCCGGACGGCTGACGCGCCGCGGGCGACACACGCGGGCGCCGTGCCGTCCGGACGGCACGGCGCCCGCGTGGCGTTCCTGCGGGTCAGCCCTGGCGGGCCTTGAAGCGGGGGTCCCTCTTGTTGATCACGTAGACCCGGCCGCGACGGCGGACGATCTGCGAGCCGGGGGTGTTCTTGAGGGAGCGCAGCGAGGCACGTACCTTCACCGGGCGCCTCCTTTCGGGCATTTTCTGAACCCACCATGCCAACGCACGGAGGCCGCGGTTTCTTCCCGCCCGCCCCTGTGCCAGGCCCTCGTGGGACGCGCTCCCCGTGTGCGCCGGCAGGGCGGCCCCGTCCGCACGCGCGCCCGGGGGCGCCCTCCGTCTTCACGGAAAGCGCCCCCGGAGTCGCGGAGCGATGCCGCGTCAGCGGCGGTGGTGGCTGAGGACGTGGTGGTGACGGTGGTGGCGCTGGCCGTGCCAGCGGTTGTGGTGACGCTTGCCGTGGTGGCTGTGGTGCCCGCGGCCGTGGTCGCCGTGCGTGGCGTGCGTGCCGTGGCTGCGGACGGACTCCGGCGTGACGGCGCCGGCGCCCGCCGCACCGCCCAGGACGACGGCGACGGCCACACCGGCCGCGGTCACGAAACGGGGAACGCGCATGGAACGACTCCTCTCTCCGCGGGTGCCGACCGGCACCCGCATCGGGTGGGACACGAGAAGCGTGGGTCCTCGGCCTGCCCTTCGTGGTGCGGCGCGCCCGTATCGACACTCGATCTACTGGAATACGGCGTTCTGCGGAACCGGCGTCTGTAGGCGATACGAGGAGGGCTCCGCGGCGGTGCGGCGAGGGTACGGCCGTGTTTGCGCCGCCGAGGCCGGGGCAGGCGCTTCGAGTCCCGGCCCCGCGAGGAGACAACCCACGACGGGCGATGGTGACGGTGGACGACACCGGCTTCGGCACCCTGCTGAGCGGACTCCTGCAGCGCGCGCACGAGGTCGCCCCCGAGGAATGGGGCGCCGAGCTCACGGGCGCCGCGCAGAGGATCGGCGTGGACGAGGTCCGAGTGCTCCTGGCCGAGGTCCAGCAGGCCAGGCTCGTCCCGCTGCCCGGCGACGCGGCCGACTCCCCGGGTCGCGACGCCGTGGCCGTCGACGGCACGCCCGCGGGCGCCGCCTACCGCTCGGTCTCCTTGCGCCTGAGTGAGCGGGACGACCGGATCACGATCTGGCTCCCCCTCCTCGACGGTGGGGAGCGGATCGGCGTCATGGAGGTCGCCACCCACCGGATCGACCCGGACCTGCTGGCCCGCTGCAGGGCGCTCGCCGACGTCACTGCCCTGACGCTCGCCTCCAAGGCGAGGTCCTGCGACGACCTTTCGCGGCTCGTCCGCGGCCGCCCGATGAGCACCGCCGCGGAGCTCGTGTGGGCCTTCCTGCCACCGCGGACGGTCGGTACGGCCGAGGTGACCTCCAGCGCCGTGCTGGAACCCGCCTACGAGGTCGGCGGTGACGCCTTCGACCACACGCTCATGGGTCACCACCTGCACCTGGTGCTGGTCGACGCGATGGGCCACGATCTGGCCTCGGGCCTCGCGGCGGCCGTCGCGCTGGCCGGCTGCCGGGCGGCCCGGCGGGCCGGCGCCGACCTGGCTGAGATCGTCAAGACCGTGGACGAGGCCCTGTACGAATGGGTCCCGGACCGGCACGCCACCGCCGTCTTCGCCGACCTCGACGTCCGCAGCGGGCAGTTCTCCTGGGCGAACTGCGGGCACCCTCCGCCCCGGCTGATCCGCGCCCGGCGCGTCGTCACCGGCGCCCTGGAGCGCGAGGCGGAACTGCCCCTCGGTCTCGGCCCCGCATACGGCGGTAGGCCGCGCTCCGTCCACTCCACACGGCTGGAGCCGGGCGACCGGGTGCTCATCCACACCGACGGTGCGATCGACTCCCGCGCCGAGAACGCCGAGAACGGTGACACGTTCGGCGAGGAACGTCTCACCGAGTACGTCGTGCACGCCACCGCGGCCGGCGATCCCGCCCCGGAAGTGCTGCGGCGCCTCGTCTGCGCTGTCCTGGCGCACCGCCACGGCCGCCTCGACGACGACGCCACGTTCCTGCTTGCCGAGTGGCACCCCGGCCGCTGAGCCCGTCCGCCGAGGCGTTCCCCCGGGGGTTCGGCGGACGCGTTGGGCGTCCGGAGGGGCGCACGGGGCCTGTGAAGCGGGGCTTTGCGCGGCTTTACGCCGCGTACGTCCATATGTGGAATGGTGTGTCGTGTGAATTATGTTCGAATGGGTATGCGAGGTCGTGAAGACTTGAGGAGGCGTCCGGCAGTGGACACGCGCAACGGCCACCCAACCAGCACCCGTATCCCTCGAGACCAGCAGATACGCACCTGCAGGCCTGCTGTGGTGAAGGAGGGGCGGGGCAATCCGCCGAGGGAGCCCGACAGCGGCAAGGACTGGAACATCGTCAGGGGAGAGGACTAGGCTCCCGGAGCCCTCCGTGACCGAGCGGGACCACTGCCCGGCGCCGGTGGGAAGGTGAGCGGTCGTGTCGAACCGTGAACGCGCCCACCGGCGGGGTGGTGGCCCGCTCATACCGGCGCCCGGCCCTCGAGCCGTCGTCCGCGTGCCCGGGACTCGCCAGGGTCGAGCGAGGAAGGCGGAAAAGGCCGCCCATGCGGGAGGCCACGTCCGATGTGTCACCGCTCCTGTACGGCGGCGGCCGGCGCGGCCGCCCTGGCGAGGGCGCGCCGAAGGGCCCTTGCGGTCACTTCTCCTGCCAGGCGCCGTCTGTCGTCGGCCGTCCCTCGGCTGTCGGGGGCGGGGGAGCAACTCGCCGACGCCACCCGCCCGGCTTCCTCGATGAGCGCCGGAGACGGCGGACGGTCCTCCAACAGCTCCTGCACGGCCTCCGCATGCGGCCCGGTGGCGCCGACCACCGCCAGGCCGACGCCCACATGTGTCATGCGTCCCTCCTCCAGGCAGAGCGCCACACCGGCCGCCGCCACCGCGCCCTCACCGGCCGCGCCGTGTGACTTCTCGTAGGCACTGCCGGAATTCGGCCGGATAGGGAAGCGCACCTCGGTGAGCATCTCCCCGGCGCCCACCGCCGTCCGGTACGGGCCGCGGTGGAAGTCGGCCATGGCCACGGCCCGTTCGTCCGCGCCGCCGCGGATCACCGCCACCGCCCGCAGTGCCGCGCACACGGCCGGCAGGTCCTCGGACGGGTCGGCCCGGCACAGCGAGCCGCCGATGGTCCCCCGGTTGCGCACCGGCGGGTCGGCGATCGTCCGCTCGGCGTCGTGGATGATCGGGAAGTGCCGACCGACCAGCGGCGAACCCAGCAGGGTGCGGTGCCGGGTGAGGGCGCCGACCCGCAGTTCGCCGCCGGCCTCCTCGATGTGGTCGAGTTCGGTGCAGTCGTTGATGTCGACGAGCAGCTCCGGCCCCGCCAGCCGCGATCTCATCATGGGGAGCAGGCTGTGCCCTCCGGCGAGGACGCTGGCCGCCCCGCCGAAACGCGCCAGCAGTTCCAGGGCCTCCTGGACGCTCTGCGCCCGCTGGTACTCGAACGAAGCGGGAACCTGCACGGCACCCTCCTTCCCTGCCAGGACGGTGCACGGTGTCGGTCGTTGCGCCGGGGCGTATGCGGTGAACACTCGCGCCGTCGGACGGGCGGTCAACGGCAACTGTACGAGAACGGCCTTACCGCCTGCGACAGTTGGCGCCCGAACAGATCTGGTGGTCTCAGGACGGCTCCGGTCTCGGGGCGGCTCCCATCGCGAGCGATCCGGTTCCGGGCGGAGCCGGGCGCCCTCGCCGGAAGGTGCCATGGGCGCCCGCCCGGGGCGGCTCAGCCGGCGTCGGCAGGCGTGAAGGAGACGTCCGCGGTGTCCACGGTGCCGCCGCGCCGCCCGGGAGCGCTCTGGTACTTCCAGTACAGGTTGGTGTGCGCGATCACCAGCTCCGGCCCGGGCGCCCCGTAGGCACTGAGGTCCTCCGTGGTGTGCGCGTCGCCGACGAGGGTGACGTCGTAGCCGCGGACGAGCCCTCCGTGCAGGGTCGAGCGGATGCAGGCGTCCGTCTGGGCTCCCGCGACGACGAGCCGGCCCACGCCGCGGTCGGCGAGCACCGATTCCAGCTCGGTGTCCTCGAAGGAGTCTCCGTAGAGCTTGTGGATCAGCGGCTCGCTCTCCTCGCGCACCAGCTCCGGCACGTACTGCCAGCTGTCACTGCCCTTCGGGAGGTCCTCGTCCGAGTGCTGCACCCAGACCACCGGCACGTCCTCGGCCCGCGCCCGGCCGATCAGCGTGGTGATGTTGGCGATGACGGCGTCACGGTTGTGCGAGCCGTTCACCACCCCGTTCTGGACGTCGATGACGAGTAGCGCGGTCTTCGGACGGTCGGAAAGCGTTGTCATGGAACTTCCGTTTCTCGTCGCGTGCGTATGCCGTCCGCATCCTAGGCACGACCACTGACAATCCCTCCGGGGCAGCGGTGGCCCGGGCGCGCGCTCGGTTGGAGCACGCCACGCGGCGCGCCTGACGCCCGCGGCGAGGAGCCCGCCGACGGCGCGCCCGGCCGGCGTTCGGCCGAAGCCCTCGCCTTGCGCCCCTCAGCCCGCGTGCCGCAGCCAGACGTACGCGACCGGCTGCGGCAGGTTCCACTCGGCGGCCAGTTCCGCGGGGACCGGGACGTAGCCGGCCCCGAGGTAGCAGCGCAGCGCACCATCGTTGTCGGGGTGCACCCGCAGGAAGACCTCGGCCAGGCCGGTCAGCCGCGCCCGGGCGGTCAGCTCGGTGATCAGACGCCGCCCGAGGCCGCGCCCGCGGGCGGAGGGCGCGACGATGACGCGGGCGATCTCGACCTCGTCCTCCTCGGCGTCGACCCAGAGTTCGCCGTATCCGACGAGTTCCCGCCCCTCGTACAGCAGGTGGGCCTCGACGTCCTCCGCGTCCCGCCATTCCGCGACCGCCGCGCCCGGCAGAGGGTGCTCCTGACGCCCGCACCACAAGGAGACCTCGCGCGCCGTGGCGGGCCACCCCGCCACCGTGTCGGCGTACGCCGTGCCGGCCCTGTCGTGCCCTTCGGCCCGGAGCAGTTCCATCGATCCTCCGCGTCTCGTGTCCGGCCGGACCCTCGGCTCGAGCAGCAGTCGTACCACTCGACGAGTTCGCCCAGCCGATCCTGCCACGAGGGCGAGGCGGCGCTTGCCGTGTCGTACGGCGGCGGGGGGTGCGGGGATAGCGGAGGCGGGCCACGGCGCGGCTCCCGTGGGACCGTCCCTGATGCCGGGCGTACGAAGGGCCCAGAGCGGATGGTCCCGCGCCCGTCCGGAGAAGGCGCGGCGCCGAGATCCCACGGCCCGCAGGTGCGGAACGGCGTGCCCGCTCGACGACCGCAGCCGCCGCTACGGCAACGTCCCCTTCGCCCCGGATGACGTCCGCGGCCCGGACGCCGGCCCGGTGCTCACGTCCGCCATGACGTGGCTCGAGCGGTTGTCGGGGCTGCGCGGGACACCGGCGCGGTCGTACCCGACGGGGAGGTCGCACGGCCGGCGGTCTTGGTCGAGGGCTGGGGGCGGGGTCCCGGGGTGGGGAGCGGCCCCGGCTCGGGTCCCGGGGCCGGCGGCGCGGGATCGGGGGGCACAGGGTCCGGACCCGGCGGCGGAGGAGGGGTGGGCGGCAGCGGGTCGGGGCTGACCGGAGGCGGCGTCGGGCCGGGCGAGGGTGTGGGGCTCGGGGGCACCGGATCGTGGGGCTGAGTGGCGTTCGTGGTCATCGAGCCTCCCGTTCGGCCTTTTCCGCTGAGGGGCGTGTACCCGGGAGCCTGCCGCTCACACGGCACCGCCGCCCGGCATGAGCAGCACCAGGGGAGGGGCCCGCCACCTCGGTGCGGATCCCTCCTTCGCGGCCCCGGCACATGTGGCCGGTTCGCGACCGCAGAGCGGCCGTCCCTTCCCCCATTCGGGGTAAAGGACCGGTAGGGACGGCTGGGCCGCTGGCGGAGGTGGTGGCGATGGAGGGTTCAGGGCTCACGGAGCACGAACGGCGTGCGCTGGCGGAGATCGAGGCCCGGATGCGCGACGACGACGTGCTCGAACGCCAATTGCGTACGCTACGCCTGGAACCGGAGCCGCGTCCCGGCCCCGCCGACCTGTTGCGGCGGCCGCGCGCCCTGCTGCTCATACTGCTGGCGGTCGTCTCCCTCGGGCTGCTGATCGCCTCGACGGTGACGACCCTGCTGGCGGTCGTCTGCGCCTTCGTGGCGACGTGGCTGCTCACCCTGGTCGTGGCCGTCCGGCTCCCGGGCTCGGGACGCCGCCGCGGCGGCCACCGCTGAACCGGTCGCCGCCTCCGTACGGCTGCGGCCTGCCAAAGGCCGTTCCTCGGGGTGAGCAGGGCCGCCGGTGGCACGCCGCACACGACCCTGCGGCGTGGCAGGCGATGTGTCACCGCCGCTCTCGCCGCCGTCGGCGGTGCCCGCGGACCCGCCCGCGTCGGTACCGTCCCGGTGCGGTGCGTGCCACGTCTCGCGCGTAGGGCCCGGAGCCCACTCGACCCCCGCTGCCTGGGAGAATCGCCGCGACGACTGCCCCGCTCCCGACCGCTGGAGGACGACGCATGGGTGGACACCCCGAGGGCACCACCGGCCCCGCGCTCACGCAGGCACCGCCGATCACCTGCGAGGAGCCCGGGTCCTTCGCCCGCAGCGTCTTCGCGGAGCGGCATCCCGTCCTGGTCCGCCGGATCCTGGACGCCGTCCCGTACGGTCCGGAGCGCCGCCGGGGCTTCGAGGCGCTGCTGGAGGAGACGCTCTCCGGCACGGTCGCCGAGCTGCCGGGAGACGCGCCGGACCGGGCCGCGTGGGAGGAGTGGGGGCGCGGCCGCTTCGGGCGGCCCTGGCTGGAACTCCCCTTCCTGTGGTCGGAGTCGTACTTCTACCGCCGGCTGCTCGGTCCCGCCGGGTACCTCGCCGCCGGGGCGTGGCACGGCGTGGACCTGTTCGCGCCCTTCAAGGACGCCGAGCTGGACGGCCCCGGCTTCGCCGCCGACCTCACCGCCCTGGACGCGCTGCCCGGCCTCGCCCCCGCCGAACGCGAACACGCGCTGCTGACGGCCGCGGTGTGGGGGAACCAGGCGGACCTCGGCTTCACCATGGTCGCCGAGGCCGGCTCCGCGGCCCCCGGCACTCTCGTCGTGGACGAGTCGGAGCGGCTGTGGCCGCTGCTGGACGGCGGCACGGTCGTCGTCGTCACCGACAACAGCGCGCGCGAGGTCCTGGCCGACCTCGCTCTCGTCGACGACCTCCTGGCGAGCGGCCGCGCCGGTGAGGTGCACCTGCTCGTCAAACCGCGCCCGTACTACGTCTCCGACGCCACCACCCAGGACGTCCTGTCCTGCCTGCGCCGGATGGCCGCCGCCCCCGGAGAGGCCGCGCGCATCGCCGGACGGCTGCTGGGGGCACTGCGCGGGGGCCGGCTCGCCCTGACCGCGCCCCCCTTCGCCTGCGCGCCGCTCGGCTATCGCGACATGCCGGACGACCTGCGAGAACGCTTCGCGGCGGCGCAGTTGACGGTGATGAAGGGCGACCTCAACTACCGGCGTCTGGTGGACGACCGGCACTGGCCCGCGACGGTGCCGTTCGCGGACGTCACCGCGTACTTCCCGGGGCCGGTCGCCACCTTGCGCACCCTCAAGTCCGACACCGTCGCGGGGCTCGCCCCGCAGACCGCGGCCCGGCTGGACGCCGACGGCGCCTCGTGGCGCACCAGCGGCGCGCACGCCTTGGTCCAGGTCGCGGTCCCGGGGTGACGGCCCACGCGTCCGGTGCGCCGCGGTCAGCCCGCCGGTGCGGTCAGCCCGCCGGTGCGGTCAGCCCGCCGGTGCGGTCTGCCCGGAGGAGGCCAGCCCCGGCGGGGCGGCCGCCAGCGCGGAGCGGATCGCGTCGACCAGGGCCAGCGCCGCCTCCTCGGTGAGCTCGACGGCGACCCGGGCCGAGGGGCCCAGCGCCGGGTTGAGGAAGTCGATGTTGACGGTGTGCTCGTACGGCGCGTGCTGCGGGTGGTCGACGTAGACCATGGCCTCGGTCAGCCCGAAATAGCCCTGGGCGCCCTTGCCGCTGCCGTCGATGCGGATCTTCTCGGTGAGGTACGTGCACATCAGAGGTGCTCCCTGAAGAAGGCCAGGACCTTGGACCACCCGTCGACCGCTGCCTGGGGGCGGTAACTCGGGCGGTTCACGGCGAAGAAGGCGTGGCCGGCGTTCTCGTAGGTGTGGAACTCGTACGGCTTGCCGTGCGCCTCGAGCTCCGCTTCCAGCTCGGCGACGTGCTCGGGGGAGGGGAAGCTGTCCTCCGCTCCGAACAGACCCAGCAGGGGGCCGTGCAGATCCTTCGTCAGGTGGACGATCGGCTCGATCTGGAGGGGGAAGTCCTCCGGCGGCCGGCCCGTGACGAAGGCGCCGTAGCAGTCGACGCCCGCCTGCAGATCCAGTGAGGCCAGCGCGAGGAAGGCCTGGCGCCCACCGGAGCAGTAACCGATCACACCGACCCGGCCGTTGGACGACGGCAGGCCCCTCAGGTACGCGGCGGCCCCCGCGGCGTCCCCGAGGAACCGCTCGTCCGGCACGCCGCCCTGCGCGCGCGCCGCCGCGGCCGCGTCGTCCGGCGACGCGCCGGGCGCCTCGCGGCTGTAGAGGTTCGGGCAGACGGCCGCGAAGCCCTCCGCCGCGAACCTGCGGGTGATCTCCTTGGTGGGGTCGTCATAGCCGGGCATGTGGTGGATCACCACGACGCCGCCGTACGGACCGGGCGTCATGGGGCGGGCGGAGTACGCCTCGATACGGTCGCCGCCGTGACCGGTGACGGTCACGGTCTCGGCGAGGAGTGCGTCATACATGGGAGGTCATCCTTCCGGAGGGACGGATGATCATTACTCTATGCCGCACGGTGTCCCGCCCGCCCCCCGGCCGTGCCCTGCGGCCCCTCCGCGGCCCCGCGGCTTCGCTGCACGCCCGGCGCGACGCACGCCGTCCGGGACCGCCCGCGACGGGTCGGCGCGCCGCGCCGTGAACGCCTGGGTGGGTGCTTGTCGCCGTGGGTGCGGCGCCGAGGCCTCGCTCTCGGCTGCCCGCGGCGGACGGGGACGAGTCGGCCGCCGCCGGATCATCGCGTGACCGGGTCGCGCGGCCGGTGCTTCCGCGCTGCCGCCCGGGCCCGGCGGCGCGTCCGGCGCCGCTCGTGGCCCCGGCGGGGGCGCGCGCCGGGCCGCGCGAAGGTGGACGAGTGGCGCTGCAGTCCGGCGATTTGCCGCACTTCAGGCGATGTGCGATACGTGGAGGAGGGGCTCGCACCGCTCGCCGAGGAAGTGCCATGACAGGAGCGCACGAGGACGTCGGGCGCGTGGTCACCGGACGCTACCGGCTTCTGCGCCGGCTCGGCGTCGGCGGCATGGGACGGGTGTGGCTCGCCTACGACCAGGAGCTGGCCTGCGAGGTCGCCGTCAAGGAGATCGTCCTGCCGCCCGACCTCCCGGAGCACGAGGTGAGCTCCCGCATCGCCAGGGCGCGCGGCGAGGCCCGGCACGCGGCGCGGCTGCGGAACCACCCCCACGTCGTCACCGTCCACGACATTCTGGAGGAGGACGGCCTTCCCTGGATCGTCATGGAGTTCGTCCCCGGAGCCATGGATCTGGAGGCGGTGGTGCGCGAGCGCGGGCCCCTGCCGCCCGCGGAGATCGCCAGGATCGGGCTGGCCGTGCTCGACGCCCTCCTCGAGGGGCACCGCCTCGGCATCCTGCACCGGGACGTGAAACCGGCGAACATCCTGCTGACCCGCCCCGGCGGGCGGCCCTCCCGCCCCACCGAGGGCGGCGGGCGCGTCATGCTCACCGACTACGGCATCGCCCTGGAACCCAGTTCGGACGAGGCCCGGCTCACCGCGACCCTGGAGATCCTCGGAACCCCGCGCTTCATGGCCCCGGAGCGCGCCGGCAACCAACCGCCCACCGCGGCGGGCGACCTGTTCTCGCTCGGCGCCACCCTGTACTACGCGCTGGAGGGCTACGGCCCCTTCGACCGCGACACCGCCCTCGCGACGCTGAGCGCCCTGCTCTTCGAGCCGCCCACCCCGCCCGGGCGGGAGACCCGGCTGACGCCGGTCCTCGTCGGCCTGCTCGCCAAGGACCCCGCGGACCGGATGAGCGGTGAGGAGGCCGCCCGGCGCCTGTCGGCCGTGGCCGCCCGGCCGCTGCCCGTGTCTCCCGACGCACCGGAGGAGCCGCCTGCGAGCGCACCGTCCGGCATCGGTCCGTCCGGCATCGATCCGCGGGTGAGTGCGCCATCGGCGAGCGCGCCGCCCACTAGTCCGCCGCCCGGACCGTTTCCCGCCCCCGGTCCCCCGTCCGTCTCCAGGCCGTCCGTCGCACCGACGACCGAACTCCCGCTCCCGGAGGGCTCGTCGCGCTTCTCCGGGCCGCCCCCCGGCCCGCTGCCGCCGCAGACCGACGAGGGCGTGCCGCGGCCCGCCCCGCGCCGACGCCGGCACCGTCGGGCCGGTGTCGTCGCGGGCGCGGTGCTGGCGGCGCTCGCCCTGGTGGTCGCCGGCGTCTACCTGACACGATCCCCTTCGCCGGGTCCCGGCCATGTCGCGCCGACATCGGTGGAGTCGATCAAGGTCGGCGACTCCCCGCACGGGGTGGCGGTGTCACCGGACGGCGCCCGGGGATACGTGGCCAACTACAGCTCGGGGACGGTGTCGATGATCGACACGGAGCTGAACCGGACCGTGGGCGATCCCATCCCCGTCGGCCGCTTCCCGAAGGGCGTGGCGGTGTCGCCCGACGGCCGCAAGGTCTATGTGACCAACAACTACGCGGGCTCGGTCTCGGTGATCGACACCGCCGAGCAGCGCACCGTGGGCAAGGCCGTCTCCGTGGGCTCCAGCCCGGAGGGGCTGGCGGTCTCGCCCGACGGGAGCCGGGTCTACGTGGCCAACGGGACCTCCGGTTCGGTGTCGGTGATCGACACGAGGAACAACCGCACGGTGGGGGAGCCCATCCCCGTCAGCCGCTTCCCGCGAGGTGTTGCCGTCTCTCCCGACGGGAGCACCGTGTATGTGACCAGCTTCGGCCGCAACAGGGCCTCGGCCTCGGTCACGGTCATCGACGCGGTGGCACGCCGCGCGGTGGGCGATCCCATCCTGGTGGGCCGCCGGCCGGAGGGGCTGGCGGTGTCGCCGGACGGTCGGAACCTCTACGTGGCCAACGAGGGGTCGGGATCGGTGTCGGTGATCGACACCAGGAAGCAGCACACGGAGGGCGATCCGATCCCCGTCGGCTCCGGCCCCGCCGGTCTGGCGATGTCACTCGACGGGCGGCATGTCTATGTGGCCGACGGGCCCTCCGGTTCGGTGTCGGTGATCGACACCGCGGAGAACCGCACGGTGGGCGAGCCCATCTCCGTGGGCTCCCGCCCGGAGGGCCTGGCCGTCTCGCCGGACGAGCACCGCGTCTACGTCGCCGACGCCGCCTCCGGCGCGGTGTCGGTGATCACGTTCCCGTGAGCGTCCGTCGGCCCTGCGGGTCCGTTCGGCCCGGCCCGCCGGCCTCAGGGGGGAGTGCAGCCCGGCGGCTCCCACACCGGGTTGCCGTCGCTGTCGTTGTGGTAGCTCGTGCAGTCCTCGCTGGGCGCCATACGTGAGCTCTGCGTCGCGCCCTCCGCCGCCTGGGACGCCGCCTGGGCACCCGCCACGCCCACCGCTCCGGCGAGCACGGCGGCGGCGCACGACGCGCCGACGAGGTGCCGGATGCGGGCACGCTTCTCGATAGCTATCGGCATTTTTGACCTCGTTGGGATGTAATGTCCGCTTGGTATGTCTTCAGGGTGGGAGTCGGTCGACGACGGTGTCAACGCCGCCGACGCCGATCCGCGCAGCGGTTACAGAATCGGGAAGTTCGCCGACCCCGGGCCGCCGCACGAGGGTGCCGACGCGCAGCCGGCCGCCCGCCCGCCCCGCCGGACGCCGCCGGCTCCGTCAGCCGCCGTCGGCCGCGGGTTCCGCGGGCAGCGGCTGCTCGGCCCAGTTGGTCTTGCCGCGGGCGTGGTAGCGCGTGCCCCAGAGCGACGCGAGCTGCGAGACCAGGTAGAGCCCCCGGCCGCCCTCGTCGGTCTCCAGGGCCCGCCGCACGTGCGGGGAGGTACTGCTGCCGTCGCCGACCTCGCAGATCAGCCGGCGGTCGCGGATCAGCCGCAGCCGCACCGGCGGTGAGCCGTAGCGGATCGCGTTGGTGACGAGCTCGCTGACCAGCAGCTCGGTGGTGAACCCGAGCTCCTCCAGGTGCCACTCGGCCAGCTTCGCCAGCACCAGTCCGCGCGCCCGGCCGACCGACTCCGGAGCGTCCCGCAGCTCCCACAGGGCGTGGCGGTCCGGCGGCAGCCGGTGCAGCCGGGCCACCAGGAGCGACATGTCCTCCGTGGGAGGCCCGTCGGGCACGAGCAGGCGCAGGGCCGCGTCGGCGATCTCGCCGGGCGTGTTCCCGGAAGAGGCCGTGGCCTCGGTCAGCGCCCTGCTCAGCCGGAGGGCGGCCTCCTCCTCGGGCCCGGCGGCGAGCAGCCCCTGGGTGTGGAGGACGAGCAGTTCGCCGTCCCTGTGGACCACCTCCAGGCACTCGAACGGCTCGCCGCCGCTTCCCAACGGAGATGTCGCCGGGGACCGGCTCACCGACACCACGCCGTTGGGGCTCACATGGGCCGGCAGCGGGTGCCCGGCGCTCGCCACGGCGGAGTGCATGCTGATGGGGTCGAAGACCATGCAGAGGCAGGTGGGGGCGGTGGTTCCGGGGGTGGGCCCGCCCTGCTCGTCCTGGAAGCGCTTGACCTGGTCGCTCAGATGCGTGAGCAGTTCCACCGGCGCCATGTCCAGGTCGGCCAGTGTCCGGACCGCCGTTCGCAGCCGGCCCATCTCCACCGCCGAGTACAGCCCGTGCCCGCCCGCCTCGCCGATGACCAGGGCGGTCCGCGCCCCGGAGAGCGGGATGACGTCGAACCAGGTGCCGCCGGGCTCGGCGTCGCCTCCGCGGGACAGGCGCCGCGCCGCGGTCTCCACCGTCGCCAGCGCCGGCAGCCGCTCGGGCATGAGGCTGCGCCGCAGAGCCAGTGCCGTGGCCCGTTCCCGGGTGTACCGGCTGGCGTTGTCGATGCACACGGCGGCACGCGCGACGAACTCCTGGGCGAGCCGGACGTCGTCGGCCTCGAAGGCGTGGGCCCGGGAGAACCGTACGAAGAGCGCCACGCCCAGCGCCGCCCCCCGTGCGAACATCGGCACCAGCAGCCACGACCGCACGCCGAAGGCGCGGATCTCCTCCGCCCGGGCGGCATCGGCGGCCTCGAGCTCGACCTGCATCTCCTCGCCCGTCAGCAGGACCGGCTTCCCGTTGGCCAGGGCTCTGGCGGCCGGGGAACCGGGTGCGGACGCGAAACGGTCGACATCCCCCTGATCGAGGGTGTTCCGCGCCGGCCCGCCGGGGATCATCGTCGCCACCGCGCGGCGCAGGAGCACCGGCTCGGAGACCGGCCAGGGCGGCGGTTCCGCCCCTCGGAGCACCGAGTCCAGGAGGCTGACGGAGCTGAAGTCGGCGAACCGCGGCACGGCCACGTCCGTGAGCTCCTGGGCCGTGCGCAGCACGTCCAGGGTGCTGCCGATGCGCGCGCTGGCCTCGTTGACGAGGTCGAGCCGCTCCCGGGCCCGCGCCTCGGTGGTGAGGTCGAAGACCATGTGGGCCAGGGCCACCACGTCGCCGTCGGAGCCGCGCAGGGGCAGGATCGTCTCCGACCAGACCGTGTCCCGGTCCGGGTCGCGGGGGTCGCGGCCGTGCACCTCGCTGCCGATCATGGCCCGGCCCGAAGTGAGCACCAGCCGCTGGCGCGCCTCGAAGGCATCGTGGTCCAGCAGGCCGGGCGGCGCCACCTCGCGCATGGTGCGCCCCACGAAGTCGTCGGGGAAGCTCGTCGTGCGGATGCGGGAGTCGTTGCGGGCCAGGAAGCGCAGATCCGTGTCGAAGACGTCGATGATGAACGGCGATTCGGTGAACAGGCCGCGCAGCAGCGCACCGAGCAGGTCGTCCTGCCGCATCACATCGGCGCCCTCCGCCTGGAGCAGCCACTGGTCCGGCGCCAGGGGGTGCCCCCACAGCACCGCCCCGACAGGCACGCCCTTACGGTGCCGCAGCAGCAAGGGGCCGAGGAAGACCGAGCGGTCAAGGGGCATCATGCCCGCGACGCGGTTGCCGTCGGCGCGGGACCACAGCAGCCGGGACACCGGCCCGCGGGCTTCGGCGGCCGTCCAGCCGAGCAGCCGTTCCGCGCCGGGGGTCCAGCTCCGCACGCTGCCCCGGGCGTCCACGACAGCGAAGGCGTCGCCTCTGGAGCGGGGGAAACCGTCAGGGGCGTCGGCGAAGGGCGTGCCGCGCATGTCCACCCGTCACGCCCGCCCGGTCCTGGCCCGCCCATGGATTCCCACAGACCAATACTGCCCGCCGTCAAGATCTGGGGCACGCGGTGCGTGGTCCCCCTACCGCGTGCCCTGCCAGGACGCGACTGATCGGGCGCCGCGGCTTCCCGGCTGCCGGCCCGCCGGCGCACCGCCGGTGCGGGGCCGCGGCCGACCCCCAGGCGTTGCCGCACCCTGTCCCGACGCATGGCGTCCCCGATCGGGCCGGGCGTGTCGCGGCGGGGGCGGTGCCCGCGCATGGGGTCCCCGCCGCACGGCGGACCCCTTCGGGCCCGTCCGCCTCGGCGCCCGTCCTGCCGCCTTCTTCCCTGGAGGCCGGGACCTGCCGCTCACCGGTTTCCGGGCCTCGCCCGGCGACAGCTCGAGGACCTGCGGACGGCCCGGACCGGGTACCCGCGCCGGACCGGTCGCCCCGGCTCACCGGCGGGGGGCCGTGACGTGACCCGCCGCGCTCAGTGGCCGGCGGCCCCAGGCGGAGACCATTGGGCGCCGTGGCCAGGTCGAGCGTGCCGGTGGCGACGTTCGTCAGGTGGCGGTCGACCTCCCCGGGTCCCCGCCCCGACCCGCGTGTCCAGCAGATAGCCGTGGTCCTGTGCCGGGCCGCCCTCGTGGCCCGCGCCGTGTGCCGCCACGGTGCGATTCTCCGTTACCGAGGCGCGGCTCGGGGCGCCGGGGACCGCCCGGCGATCAGGGCCCTCGTCCGGGTGACCCCAGAAAGCCGGGACAGCGGTGCCGAGCGGGTGCATGCGTGATGCAGGTAGGTGCTGAGGCACTTCAGGCTGACAGATGAGGCTTACAGCTAACAGTTACGGATATGTCCGCATTCTGTAACGCGAAGCGATTGTTCCGGTTGTGTGCGCCGCCGCTGGGCCAGAGTGAGGCCATCGGCAACCGCCGAAGCATCCGCACCGCGGGAACGGCCCGAAGGGGCCGGGAACGCAACCTTGTTGAGGGGGCATCATGTCTGCTCGTATCACCCGTCGTGTCATCACCACCGTCCTCGCCTCCGGAGCGGTCGTGGCCGCCGCCGCCCTGCCGGCCACCGCGGTGGACCACCGGGACCACGGCCGGTCCCCGGTGGTCATCGGCGACGTCAACACCCGCGACGGCCACGGCCGCTTCGGCCGCGGCGGCGGCGAGTGGATCGAAGTGGTGAACACCAGCCGCGGCTCGGTGAACCTGCGCGGCTGGACCCTGTCGGACCGCGACGGCAACCGCTACCGCTTCGGCAACGTGCGCCTCGTCGGTCACTCGAAGCTCCGCGTGCACACCGGCTTCGGCCGTGACAGCCGGCGCGACGTCTTCCAGGACCGCCGCAACTCCGTGTGGGACCGCCGCGACACCGCGACCCTGCGCAACGACCACCGCCGGATCGTGGACGTGAAGTCCTGGAGCGGCCGCCGCTGACCGAACGCCCGATCCCGGCCGTGCCGCGCATCCCGTGGCCGGTGCGGCCCCCCCACCCTCGTCCACGGCGTGGGGGGGGGGGGGGGGAGGGGGGGGGAGGGGGGGGGGGGGTGGGGGGGGGGGGGGGGGGGGGGGGGGGGGGGGGGGGGGGGGAGGGGGGGGGTGGGTGGGGGGGGGGGGTGGGGGGGGGGTGGGGTGTCTATGGGCCCAGGAGGCACCCCCCCCCCCCCCCCCCCCCCCCCCCCCCCCCCCCCCCGTCAAACGGGTACGGTCAGCTGCTCAGCGCAGTGATCGTGAGGGTGGCGCGGTAGCCGCCCTTGGTGACGCTGTCCGGGATCTTCAGGTCCAGGTCGGCGCCGAGCTTGGCGGAGCCGCGCGGGTGGCCCTGCTCGGCGGAGCCGAGGCCACGCGAGTCGGACAGGCCCTTGCCCTGGTCGTCGTAACCGGAGGCCACCGGGTCACCGGCCACGGCACCGGCGCCGCCGTCGAGGACGTACGGGGTCCAGCCGAGGTAGGAGCCGGAGAACGTCTTGTCGGCGTCCTTGAAGTCGCCGACGTTGGCCGAGATCGACCACGGGGCGAGCGAACGGCGGCTGTCGGAGACGAGGATCGGGTTGATCTTGCCGCCCGCGACGAAGTGGTCGCCGTTCTGCTCCTTGGCGGTACCGAGGTCCACCAGGCCGTTGTAGCCGTCGATCGTCCAGCCGAACTCGCCCGGAGCCGGGTTCGGGACGTTGACCTGCAGGTCCTGCTTGTCACCGTGGTACGGGTGCACCGTCACCTTGTCGACGAGCGAGCCGACGGGCTGGCCCTCGGGGGTGTTGTTGCACCACTCGCCGTTCTCCACCTCGGAGTTCGGGGCCGCGCAGGTGCCGCTGCGGACGTTCTCGACCACGAGCTTGTCGTTGCGCACCTGGACCTTGACGTAGGTGCGGACGTGCTCCTGGTTCTGGACCGAGTTGTACCAGTAGTTGCCCGGGTTCAGCGGGTCGGCGCCGTTGCCCGCGCCGCTGGTGCCGCTGCTGTCCGGCTTGGTGATGTCGTAGTACTTCGAGCCGGAGGCGGAGTTGGCCGTCACGTAGAGGACGCCGCCGGGGCCGGGGTACACGTCGGCGGCACCGGGCTGCTCGGCCGGGTTCGCCTTCTCACCGTTCTTGATCAGGTAGCTGCGGGAGTAGCTGTGGTCGTGGCCCTGCAGGACGAGGTCCACGCCGAGCTTGGAGAACGTGGTCGGGAAGTCCGTACGACGCAGCTTGTTGTCGCCGTCCTTGGCGTGCGAGGCCGGCGAGTAGATCGCGTGGTGGTAGACGAGGACCTTCCACTTGGCCTCGTTGCCGTGCTTGTTGATGACGTCGGTCACGTAGTTGATGTGCGCCGCGTCACCGCCGCCGTTGGCGGAGTTGTAGCTGTTGCTGTTCAGGTCGATGAACAGCACGTCCTTGTAGATGTACCAGTAGTCACCGCCGGACTTGGTGCCGTCGGGGTTCCCGTTGTCGTAGTACGGGGCCGAGCGGTCGGTGTTCGGGGTGGTGAAGTGCTGCTCGTAGGCCTTGCCGCCGACGTCGTGGTTGCCGATGGTGGCCGCCCACGGGTACTGGCGCAGACCGTCGGGAGCCAGGAACGACTTCCAGTGGTCCTCGTTGTTGGCGCTCTCGACCTGGTCGCCGCCGGACACCAGGAGCTCGGCGTTCGGGTTGGCCTTCAGCGAGACGTCGACCGTGTCCTGCCAGCCGGCCTGGTCCTTCGCCAGGTTGCCGGAGGAGCCGATCTGCGGGTCGCCGTAGAACAGGAAGTCGTACTCGCCCTCGAAGTCCTGGGTCTTGAAGGAGTACGCGGTGGACCAGTTGCCCTCGCTGCCGACCCGGTAGGAGTACTGGGTGTTCTCCTTCAGACCGGTGATCGTCGCGTGGCGGTTGTAGCCGCCGCTGGTGGCGATGTTCGCCGTGCCGGTGGCGTCGAAGACGGCGGCGTCGGCCGGGAACTCGTTGTTCACCAGCTGCGCGGTCGGGGCGACCTGGATCTTCTGCGCCGTGTCGGCCGAGGAGTACCACGTCACGGTGCGCTGCGTCTCGTTCGCGCCGACGCCGAGGACGATGCCGCTCAGGGTGGCGGAGTCGGCGGCGGAGGCCGTGCTGACCAGGCCGTTGCCGAGGGCGACCGTCAGGCCGAGGAACGCCGCGGTGGCCCCGGTGGCCACACGGCGCCGCGCGGACCCGGAGGTCCGCGGGGAGTTGCTCGATCTCATCTCTGTCTTTTCCTTCTGTGCACACATGGTGTGCAGCGAGTGGAGATGCCCACGCTCACCGCGGCAGGTAAAGCGAACATAAATACGAGCTGCGTGGCAGTTGAACATCGCACGAGCGCTGAACGGAATCTCAGACTCCGGCCACGCGCTGCACGAACCACACCAGCCCCATCACGGCCACCCCCGCGGACAGCGCGCCCGTCGCCCACAGGCCCGCCCGCGGCGAACGGCGGCGCAGCACGACCAGCAGCGGGAAGACGACGGCGATGATGGCCAACTGGACGACCTCGATGCCCACGTTGAACACCAGCAGGGACCACAGCAGCGTCCACGACCACGCCTCGTCGATGCCCAGCGCGCCCGCGAAGCCGAGGCCGTGCACAAGGCCGAAGCAGAACACGACACCAAGGCGGGTCCATCCGGCCCTGTCCAGGCTGAAGTGCCCCTGGCCGGGGGCCTCGAGCTCGGTGGCGTGGTCACCGCGCCGCCAGACGCGCCACAGGTACCAGCCGGCGACCACGGCGATCGACAGCGCGATGACCGGCTCCACGATCCGCGACGGCACGTCGACCACGCCGAGCGCGGCCAGCATGAAGGTGACCGAGTGCGCCAGCGTGAAGCTGGTCGCCGCCAGCACGATCTCGCGCGGCCGCCGCGAACCGGCGATCAGGGCGAGGAGGAACAGGATGTGGTCGATCCCGCTCAGCAGGTGCTCCGCGCCCAGGCGGAAGAACTCCCAGAACCGCTCGTACCACGCCTGCCCGAGGGAGAAGGAGGGGTGCTCGGCGTCGAGGGCGGCACTGCCCGACCTGCCGTCGACGGCGTACGTGACGATGGTCTTGGTCCCCTTGACGTACCCCTCGGCGTCCGGGAACAGGCCGCTGCGCACCGCGCGGTCGTCGCCCTGCGGGCAGCGCCAGTCCAGCCGGAGGGTGGTGTACGGCACGCCCTCCCGCATGCCCATCGTGAAACCGCCGGCCCGGGCCGCCGTGCAGGCGGCGCCGTCCGAGGTCACCGTGAAGCGCCGACTCGCGTACGCGACGGCGGACTTCGCGTGCGCCTCCAGCGCCGCGGCCTGGGCGTGGGAGTCACCGGCGTCGAAAGCTGCGGTCCCTGCGCGGAAGAGGGCGTCGTCGTGCCCGGCGTCGGCGGCCGACACGACGAAGAGGTCGTACTCGAGTTGCAGCGTCGTACGGAGGCGACCCCCGTCGGTGGAGGCGACGTCCGCGTACACGGTCGAGGTGAAACCGTGCGCGAGTGCGGGCTGCTGCCCGAGGCCGAGGATCGCGATCACCGCCGCGATGATCCAGAGAAAGCTGCGGCGGACGCGTTGTGACATGGTGGCTCCTTGAGGTTGCCCCTGCACGGTGCACGCCATGGGTGAACCGGAACCGGCCGTTCGGCGAATCCTGCGCGAACAACCGCGATGACGGCCCCTCGTGGATGGAGCGGGCCGGAAGCGGAATGCAGGATGGGACAGCACCACCTGTCACCACCCGGAGGTCGATCGCCTTGCGCCCCCCGCTCCGCGCCGCCGCCACCCTGGCAGCGGCCGCCGCGCTGCTCACCGGATGCGGCTCCGGCGACGACTGGTCGAAACCGCACCCGCGACCCAGTGCCATCGGCACCCCCGGACCGGGATTCGTCGACCGCGCCGACCCACCCGCCCCCGAGGCCACCGCCACCCCGAGCCCGGGCTCATGGTCCCGGGTCCACCCCTCCGAGGGCTACCGCGTCGCCCTGGTGACCTCGGGCGACGACCGCCCGACCAAGGAGCTGGTGACCGCGGTCGAGGAATGGGCCCGGGCCGAACACGTCGACCTCAGGAAGGTCGCCATCGACCACCCCGCCGACCTCCTGCCCGGCATCACCCGGGCCCTCGACATGCACCCGGACCTCATCGTCAGCGCCGGCAACGACCTGATCGACCCCATGGCCACGGTCACCCCGAACCACCTGTCCCAGCAGTTCCTCGTGGTGGGCGCGGAGTTGGCGGAGCCCACCGGCAACGTCACCGCCGTGGACTGGTCCGGCGCGTCCTTCCGCGGCGAGGGCCTGGGCATGTCCTCGACGTACGATCCCGCGTCCTTCACCCCCGCCCGCTGCGCCGCGGCGATCCGCGCGGGCGTCGCGTCCGTCCTGGGCGGCGTGACCGGGATCGTCCTCTGGCTCGACGAGCACGGGGGATAGCGTCCACGGCACCATCGGCAGGCACGGCGGCATCGACTGGCATCAACTGGCACCGCATGGCACCACCTGACGCCACCCAGTGCCACACCCCACCGCGGATGACGCATCTGGCACCCATGGCACCATCGCCACCCGATCAGCCAGCGTTACATTTCCCCAGGTCAGGCCACCCGCGACCACTCAACCGCCCCGCGGGGCACCACCAGGGGCTTGCGCTTGCGCCATTGTGGTGCCACCATGGCGTCATGGACCTCACCCCGTATGTCGACACCCTCCGCCGCGAGCTCGCGGTGGCCGCCGCAGCCGGCGGGGAGGACGCGCGTGCGCTGGCCGAGCGGCTCACCGCTCCCCTGGAGTCGGCGACCCGCCTGACCATGCTCAACGTGCTCTCCGCCGCGATGGACGAGATCACCCGCGAACTCGCCCCCGGCTCGGTCGACGTACGGCTGCGCGGCCTGGACCCCGACTTCGTGGTGACGCTGCCGCCCACCGGCGGCGACCCGGCGGACGGGGGCCTCGTGCCCGTCGAACCGCCCCGGGCCGCTGTCCCGGCCGAAGGCGACGAGGGGGCCACCGCCCGCGTCAACCTCCGCCTTCCGGCCCACCTCAAGGCCCGCGCCGAGGAGGCCGCGAACCGCGAGGGCCTGTCGGTCAACGCGTGGCTGGTGCGCGCCGTGTCGACCGCGGTCGGCGGCGCCCCGCAGGCCCGTGCGACGGAGAGGACCCGCACCACCGGACAGAGCTTCCGGGGCTGGGTGCGCTAGCCGCGCCCGCGCCCCGACCCACTTCGCCCACACCACGTCCCACCAGCGGGGACGACCCCAGGACTCAGGAGGACGGGACAGCCATGCCTTCTTTCGACACTCCCGAACCGATCACCGTCACCGCCCATGTGGGCGCCGGCTCCATCCGGTTCACCGCGGGCGACCGCTCCGACACCGTGGTCGAGGTGCGGCCCCGCGAGCCGAAGCGGGACAAGGACGTACGGGCCGCCGAGCAGACCGAGGTCGCGTTCGCGGGCGGCGCCCTGACCGTCAGGACGAAGGAGCGCTTCCTCATCGGTCCCAGCGGCGTCGTCGACGTGACGGTCGAACTGCCCGCGGGCTCGCACGTCGACGTGACCGGCTCCTGGACCCAGGTGCTCGGCGAGGGCCGGCTGGGCGAGGTCCGGGTCAAGACCTCGTCCAACGACGTCCGCTTCGACACGACCGGCCCGCTGCAGCTGACCGCCTCGCACGGCGCGGTCGCCGTCGACCGGATCGAGGGCTCGGCCGAGATCACCACCAGCTCCGGCAGCCTGCGCGTCGGCACGGTCCACGGCCCCGCCGACATGAAGAACTCGCACGGCACCACGACCGTCGGCGCCGCGCTCGGCGAACTGCGGGTGCGCGGAGCACACGGCAACGTCGACATCGCGCGCGCGGAGAGCTCGGTCACGGCCACCGTCGCCCACGGCAACCTGCGGGTCGCCGACGTCGCGCGCGGCACCGTCCGGCTGGAGACCTCCTACGGCGCCATCGAGGTCGGCGTCCGCGAGGGCACGGCCGCCTGGCTCGACGTCAGCTCCGAGCGCGGGCAGGTGCGCAACACGCTCGCCGGCTCCGAGCCCCCGCAGAAGACCGAGGACTCCGTCGAGGTCCACGCCCGGACCCGCTGGGGCAACATCGAGATCCACCGCGCCCGGCCCTGACCAGCACGACCTTCGGGCGCCCGCGCCCCCGACCCCACTCACTTGAGCCTTCGATCGGAGGGTCCCATGGCTGCATCTGTCATGCCCACGTCCAACCAGTCGGACGGCCACGCGCCACCGGCCGCCGTCTCCGCCATCGGTCTTCGCAAGTCCTTCGGCGACAAGACCGTGCTCGACGGCATCGACCTGCGCATCCCCGCCGGTTCCGTCTTCGCGCTGCTGGGTCCGAACGGCGCCGGCAAGACCACCGCCGTGAAGATCCTGTCCACCCTCATCACGGCCGACGGCGGGCAGGCCCAGGTCGCGGGCCACGACCTCGCGAGCGAGCCGCAGGCGGTGCGCGCGGCGATCGGCGTCACCGGGCAGTTCTCCGCCGTCGACGGACTGATCACCGGCGAGGAGAACATGCTCCTCATGGCCGACCTGCACCACCTGTCCAAGCGCGAGGGGCGCCGGGTCGCCGCCGAACTGCTGGAGCGGTTCGACCTGGTGGATGCCGCGAAGAAGCCGGCCTCCACCTACTCGGGCGGCATGAAGCGCCGCCTGGACATCGCCATGACCCTGGTCGGCGACCCCCGTGTCATCTTCCTCGACGAGCCCACCACCGGCCTCGACCCCCGCTCCCGGCACACCATGTGGCAGATCATCCGCGACCTCGTCCGCGCCGGCGTCACCGTCTTCCTCACCACCCAGTACCTGGAGGAGGCCGACGAACTCGCCGACCGCATAGCGGTGCTGAACAACGGCACCATCGTCGCCGAGGGCACCGCCGAGGAACTCAAGCGGCTCATCCCCGGCGGACACGTCCGCCTCCGCTTCACCGACCCCGCGGCCTACCGCGAGGCCGCCACCGCCCTGGCGGCCGCCGTCGGCGACGACGACACCCTGACGCTGCGGATCCCCAGCGACGGCAGTCAGCGCGCGCTGCGCAATCTGCTGGACCGACTCGAGGCCGCCGCCGTCCACGCCGACGAACTGACCGTCCACACGCCCGACCTCGACGACGTCTTCTTCGCCCTCACCGGCGACACCACCCTCCCCCACCAGCCCACGGAGGCCCTGCGATGAGTACCCCGGCCCTCGCCCTGCGCGACTGCACCACCATGCTCCGCCGCAACCTCCTGCACGCCCGCCGCTACCCCTCCCTCACCCTCAACCTCCTGCTCACCCCGATCATGCTGCTCCTGCTGTTCGTCTACGTCTTCGGCGACACCATGAGCGCCGGGATCGGCGGCGGCGCCCCCGACCGCTCCGCCTACATCGCCTACCTCGTCCCGGGCCTGCTCCTGATGACCATCGGCAGCACGACCGTCGGCACCGCCGTCTCCGTCTCCAACGACATGACCGAGGGCATCATCGCCCGGTTCCGCACCATGGCCATCCACCGCGGCTCCGTGATCGTCGGACACGTCATCGGCAGCGTCCTGCAGTCCGTCATCAGCGTCGTCCTCGTCGGCGCCGTCGCCGTCGCCGTCGCCATCGGCTTCCGCTCCACCGGCGCCACTCCCCTGGAATGGCTCGCCGCCCTCGCCCTCCTCGTCGGCTTCGCCACCGCACTGACCTGGATCGCCGTCGGCATGGGCCTGGTCAGCCCCAACGCCGAGGCCGCCAGCAACAACGCGACGCCCCTGATCCTGCTGCCGCTGCTGTCCAGCGCCTTCGTCCCCCTCCACTCCATGCCCGGCTGGTTCCAGCCCATCGCCCAGTTCCAGCCGTTCACCCCCGCCATCGAGACCCTCCGCGGCCTCCTCCTCGGCACCGGGATCGGCGACGACGGCTGGATCGCCGCCGCCTGGTGCGTCGGGCTCACCGTCCTGGGCTACCTCTGGTCGACCGCCAGGTTCAACAGCACCACCCGCTTCTGATCCGGTACCCGCACCACGGCGGAGGGCCCGCGCCAACGCGGGCCCTCCGCCCGCGTCGTGCTTCCCGGGTGGGCGGAGGAGATACGCAAAATAGCCGCCACTTCATGGCAGAGCGTGACGATCGAATACGGTGAGTGTGCATACGCTCCGTGATCCAGCCCTGGCCTCCGCCACGCCGCTGGTCGCTGCTTATGGTGGCCGCTGTCAGTCGGTCGGGTGTGGGGCGGTTGGTGTGGCGTCGCTGGAGCGGACGGCGTATCCGAGGTTCAAGAGGCTGATCTCGGAACGGGAGTTGCGGGAGTTTCTCACGACGTCGGCGGAGGATGTGGTTTGGGCGCGTGAGCGTACGCATGACCGCCCAAGCCGGCTCTTGGCGCTGCTGGTGATGCTGAAGTCCGCGGCGCGGCTGGGCCGTGTCCCCAACCTCGGGGAGATACCCGAGGTGGTCGTGGCTCACGTGCGCGATCAGGCGAGGCTCACTGCGGGGACGGTGCCAGAGGCGGATTCCGAACGGAGCGAGGAGCGCTACCGGTCGGCCGTACGTGACCGTCTGGAGCTGAAGCACAGGCCGGGCGAGGCCCGCGCGGTCGCGGAGGCGGCGATGCGGGCGGCGGCGCCGGTGAAGGCGCATACCGCGGACCTGGTGAACGTGGCGCTGGAGGAGCTGGTCCGACAGAAGGAGCGGCTGGAGCTGCCTGCGTTTTCCACCCTGGACCGGATGGCCGCCCGTATCCGCTTCGAGGTGGAAGCCTCGCAGTGCGAGGCGATCGTCGCGCGCATGAGTGACGCGGCGCGGGAGCGGGTCGCGGGCATGTTGGAGGTCGTCGAGGGCGAGTACCAGAGCCTGTTCGCGTGGATCAAGCAGCCCGCCCGGCGGGCGACCTGGTCGCGGTTCAGGGCCCATGCGGAGCGGATGGAGAGGGTGGACGGGCTGGGGGATGCCGTCTTCTGGGTGGGGAAGACACCGCCGGCGAAGGTGGCCGCGCTGGCCGAGCAGGCGAGGGTGCTGTCGGTGGGCGAGATGAAGGACATTGCCGAGCCCCGCCGTACCGCGATGACCGTGTGCCTGCTCGCGCAGGTGCAGGCGGCGGTGCGGGACGAGACCGTGGTGATGCTCTCCAAGCGCATGTCCCGGCACCTCAAGCGGGCCCAGGAAGAGCTGCTGGAGATCGAGAAACGGCAGAAGGAGACCACCGAGCAGCTCCTGGCCACCCTCCGGGACGTGCTCCGCCCTGCGCGGCAGTGGCGAGGCAGCTCCCGGCGCGTGGGAGGGGGAGGCGTGGCTGGATGACCTGCTGGCGCTGAAGAACGCCCGGGCCGCGATCGAGACGGCGGGAGGGTTCGACGCCCAGCTGGCGGAGCTGGAGGCTCTGGACGCCTACCGGGGCAGCAACTACACGGCACTGGTAGAGCGCTTCTTCAAGCCGGACCGGCCGACCATGTTCAAGATCGCCCGCCGTCTGTCGTTCACCGCGACCTCGACCGACCGCAGCGTGCTGGACGCGATGGACCACGTCCTCGCTCACCAGCACCTCACCCGGCCCCTCGTGGCGGACACGCATCCCACCCGCAAGGACGAGAACGGGGAGTTGATACGGCTGGACCTGTCGTTCGCGCCGAAGATGTGGCTGAAGACCGTCTACTCCCGCCAGCAGCCGGGGATGCTGGTCCGCCGCCATTTCGAGGCAATGGTGTTCGCCCGCCTCGTGGAAGAGCTGCGCTGCGGCGACGTCGCCGTGATCGGCGCCGAGGACTACGGTGACTGGACCCGCATGCTCCTGCCCTGGGAGCAGTGCGAGCCCAAGCTCACCGGCTTCTGCGAGCAGGCCGGCATCCCGGCCACCGCGAGCGAGTTCACCGTTCAGCTGCGCGAGCGGCTCACCACGATCGCCGAGACCGTGGACGCCGGGTATCCGGACAACAAGGACCTCACCATCGACCCGGTCACCGGCGTCCCCTCCCTTGCTCTACGCATAGCAGGCGAGCGCACCGCCTCCGCGGAGAAGCTGGAGGAAGGCTCTCCGAGCGGCTTCCCGCCCGCAGCGTGCTGGAACATCTGGCGCGAGCGGCGCACTGGACGGACTGGTGGAAACGGCCCGGCCCACGCTCGGGCAGCGAGCCGAAGCTGAAGGAACCCCTGCCGCGCTACGTGACCACCGCGTTCGTCTACGGCTCCGGGCTCGGCCCCGCCCAGGCGGTGCGCCACATGCGGGGCAGCGTGGCCGCGCACGAACTCGGCGCGATCGCGAAGCGCCACTTCACCATCCCGGTTCTCAACCGGTGCGGGGCCGATGTCGTCAACGCCCACGCCGGCCTGGACCTGACGGCGGCGTGGGGGGATGGGTCGGTGGCGGCGGTGGACGGCACCATGATGGACACCGTCATCGACAACCTCCTCGCCGAGACCTCGATCCGCTACGGCGGCTACGGCGGGATCGCCCACCACCTGGTCTCCGACACGTACGTTGCGCTTTTCTCCCGGTTCATCCCTTGTGGGGTGTGGGAGGCCGTCTACCTCATCGACTCGCTCCTTGCGAACGAGTCGGAGGTCAGGCCGGACACCGTACACGCCGACACCCAGGGACAGTCCTTCCCGGTCTTCGGGCTCGCCCACCTGCTCTGCATCGACCTGCTGCCGCGGATCCGGAACTTCCAGGACCTCACCTTCCACCGCCCCGATCCCCAGGTGCGCTACCGGCATATCGACGCGCTGTTCTCCGCTGATCCGCGTACCTGCATCGACTGGCGCCTCATCGAGAGCGGCTGGAAGGACCTCATGCAGGTCGGCCTGTCGGTACGGGAAGGCACCGTGTCCTCCGTCACCCTCCTGCGGCGCCTGAACAACCATTCCCGCAAGAACCAGATCTACCGGGTCTTCCGCGAGGTCGGCCGCGCCGTCCGGACGATCGTCCTGCACCGCTACCTGTCGGACCCGCAGCTGCGGGAGCAGATCACCAGAGCGACGAACAAGGCCGAGGCATACAACGGGTGCACGAAGTGGCTGCACTTCGGCGGGGAGGGCTACCTGCGCTCCCGCGATCCCGAACTCCACGAGAAGGCCGTCAAGTTCCTCGACCTGATGGCCAACAGCATCATCTTCTCCACCACCGTCGACATGACCGAGACACTGCGCCAGATGGCCGCCCAAGGCCGGGAGGTGAACCCCGACGACATCGCCGCGCTCAGTCCGCACCGCAGGGACAACGTGCTCCGCTTCGGCGACTACGACACCGCCACCCTCCACATCCCGCCCGGCCCGTACGTCAGCGCGCTTCGCCTTCCTGCTGATGGTCGCTGACAGGGGCAGCCGAGAATGACGGCCAACCGGAATACAGCCGGAACAGGCAATTAAAGGAAATCCGGGCATCTTCGCTCGGTGGGATCCGCCGGAGTGCGCCGTGCGTAAGGCCGGATCGGTCAGCGTGAGCCAGTCCTACCGGTTGAGGGCAACCACCGGCCCCCGGGCGATCAGGACGTCGGCTTCGTGGCGCCAGCCGAGGGAGGAGTAGAGGTGCTGGCCGTCCTCACTGGCGATGAGAAGACCGGTACGGGCGCCCTGGGCCACGGCGGCCTCCGCCAGAGCGCTCATCATGGCGCGGCCCAGGCCGCGCCGCCGGTGCGCCGCGTCCGTCTCGATGCGATCGGCGATCGCATCGGCGCCGACCACGGCGATGGTGCCGCGCGCCGCCACCTCTCCAGAGGAGTCATGGAGGGAGACGACCGTGACTGGTCCCTCCGTGCGAACCTCGCGCTCGTACGGCGCGGCGGGCGCGTGCTGCGGGTGCCCGGTCAGATCGGTCGTCATGAACCACTCTGACCGGTGGAGCACTTCCAGTCCGGCGGCGTCGACGACGGATTCGACGGTGCCTGGACGCAGCGTAGGCACCGTGAGCCAGGTGGTCTGCCTCGCGGCGGCGACGGCTGCCGCCAGCCGTGCCAAGGACTCGGGCTCCTCGTCCGCACGCAGCGCGAACACCTCGACCTCGCGGCCGGGTTGGTCGCACTTGGACCGCAGGCCGTCCCCTGCGGACTCGACCGGCTCGGCCTCGGGCAGGGAGCGAGCCACGGTCCAACCGTTCAGCCAACGTCGTATCAGCTCTGATTCAATCTTCGTCATCCGGCGATTAGAGCATGACCGCAACCGGTGGACGGGCGAATAACCATCCCCCGTCGGCCGCCGCCAGGGCGACGCCGCCCTCCAAGCCAGTCGGTCTGATCCTCTTCTCGGTCATCACTCTACGTATTCACTAGCCGAGCGGTGTGCCCCAACCACAGGCTTCTGGTCTTTGGAGGAGATACGCCCGAAGGGCGCCCTCGCGGGGGCGCCCTTCGGGCGTATCTCCTCCAAAGACTTCCCGGCGGCGGCGAGCGGGCGCGGTCGTCGGGTCAGCCGGTCGTGAGGCGCGTGTCCATCACGGTCACCAGCGCTGCCCGCTGCGAGATCCCCTTCGGCGCACGGGTCTGGTCGAGGCGGAGCTCCGCGGCACGGCCGCGCAGGGTCAGGGTCATGAGCTGGTTGCCGAACCACGGGCCGTCCAGTTTGCGCCAGCGCAGCGAGGGGGTGGCGGCCCGGCCGTGACGGGTGAGGGCGCGGCCGACGAGGCGGGCGGGCCAGGTCCAGGCGAAGCGGAAGGCCAGGCGCATGTACCCGGGGATCGTGTTGTGCACCGGGGAGCAGGTGAGTTGCAGCAGCCTGGAGCGCAGGGGTGCGCCGGGTCGGTGGGCCTCGGCGGTGTAGGCGTGGTGGACGTCGCCGGACAGGACGCAGATCGTGGCGGGGGCCTCGGCGTCGCAGGCGGCGTCGGTGAGGATCCCGGCGAGGTCCTCGAAGGAGTCGGGGAAGGCCGACCAGTGTTCGAGGTCGCCGGCCCGGCGCAGGCGTTCGCCGCGGTGGGTCCAGCGGTGGCCGCGGCTGCCGCCGCACAGGGCGGCGCTCCAGGCCTCGGTGGCGTGGACGGCGTGCGGGAGGAGCCAGGGCAGGGAGGTGCCGATGAGCAGGTGGTCGAAGCTGCCGTCGGGGCGGGCGTTGCGGCGCAGCCAGTCGAGTTCCGCCGGGTCGAGCATGGCGCGTTCGTGTTCGTCCAGGACGCGGACGGCACGTGAGTCGACCATGAGCAGGCGGGTGCGCCCGAGGTCACGGCGGTAGCTCCAGCGGGTGTGCGCCGGGTCGGCCTCCACACGGGCGGCGAAGGCGCGCAGGGTCTCGGTGCCGTCGTCGGCGGCGCGCACCGCCGCGAGGAGTTCGTCGGCGGCGAGTTCGGCGGGGGTGAGGTTGCCGAGGTGCTGGTGGACCCAGTACGAGGTGAGGCCGCTGGTGACGCGTTCGTGCCACCAGGCCGTCTCCCGCATGGAGGCGCGCCACGAGTGGGAGGTGTTCCAGTCGTCCACGACGTCGTGGTCGTCGAAGATCATGCAGCTGGGCACGGTGGACAGCAGCCAGCGGATGTCCGGGTCGAGCCAGGACTCGTAGTAGAGGTGAGCGTATTCCTCGTAGTCGGCGACCTGGTCCCAGGGCGCGTCGTTCAGGTCGCGGCGCCGGGCGAGCCAGCGGCGGGTGGCCGCGGATGTCTCGTCGGCGTAGATCTGGTCGCCGAGCAGCAGCAGGAGGTCGGGGCGGGGCGCCTCGCCGGAGGCGATGTGGTGGGCCAGGGTGTCCAGCGCGTCCGGGCCGATGGGGTCGGGTTCGTCCGGGGGCGGTGCCGCCCAGCGGCAGGAGCCGAAGGCGACCCGCAGCGGCCGTCCGTCCCCCTCCCCGTCCCCTTCGCCGTAGCCGCCGTGCCGGGCGGTGCGGATGGTGCTCGGCGGGTACGGGGAGCCCGGCAGCGGCCAGACCTGCTGCCCGTCGAGGAGCACGCGGTACGGCGTGGTGGTGCCGGGGCGCAGCCCGCCCACGGTGACGATCGCGTAGTGGTGACCGGCGATCTGCCAGGTGTGCTCGGTGCCGCCGGCCCCGTCGTCGCACGCGACGCTCACGGTGGCGGGGCGGTCGGCCTCGACCCACACGGTGGCCGTGTCCTCGTCCACGTACCTCAGCAGCGGGCCCAGGCGCAGTTCTGCCATGGCGGTCGGCCTTCCCTCCGTCGTCGTGAGGTGTGGACGTCGGAGGGGAAGGCGTGAGTTCCCGGCCGCGGTCCCGGCCGCGGTCCCGACGGCCGGGCGGGGCCGGGACGCGGGGTCAGCAGCCTCTGAGCACGCTGCTGAGCTTTCGCCCGCCGACGCGCGGCATCCCGCGGCGACCCGGCCGCCCGCGCCGTGCGGGACATCACCGGACCCGCGCCCCCGCGGCGGTCAGGACGACGAGGCCGCCCCGAGGCCGGCCGCGCCCTCAGGCCGACGGGGCGGCGGGGGCCGCGCCGAACTCGAGAACCGCGTCGCGGACGATCGCCTCGAGGCGGGCATGGTGCGCGCCGCGCCAGTACGGGCGTTCGCAGTCGGCGCACTGCGCGAACACGTCGTAGCTGCGTCGGGTGCCGTGCTCCAGCTTCTCCCAGACCGCGTCCTTGTCGGCCTCCCGCAGCGGCCCGTTGCACGCCGCGCAGCGCGTCCAGGGCTCCAGGGCCGGGGCGAACCGGCCGAGCACGTCGCGCAGTTGCTCGTCGGGCTGGTCGCTGTAGACGTACGCGCCCGCCCACAGCTCCCGGCGGCGCAGCAGGCCGCGGTCACGGGAGAGCATCACCCGCCGCTCGGCGGCCGACCGGGTGGCCAGGGCGGGGTCGCCGATGTCCTCGCTCTCGTACGCGGCGTCGACGCCCAGCAGCCGCAAGCGCCGCGCGAGGGTGCCCAGGTGCACGTCGAGCAGGAAGCGCAGCGGCGCACCCGGAACGCGCTGCGGTCGGGTGACCGGCTCGACCTCCACGTACTCGCCGGACATCGGCACATAGGAGGTGGGGACCTCCCGGCCGTCCACCAGCAGCCGGCCGACCTCGGTGAGCGGGACCCCGAGTGACTCCACGACGTGCCCCAGGGAGGACACGCCGTCGGTGACGACGATGGTCCGCCCCTCCCGTCGTACCGCAGCGGTGAAGAGCCGCAGCGGGGAGGCGAAGCTGATGCCGATCTCAGGTCCGTTCAGGCCGCTCACCCCGCCAGGATGTCACTCCTGCGGCGTGGGGCACATGCCATTTCCCCCGGTCGGTGCGCTCCGCGCCGCGGTCCGGCGCCGCGCCGGCCCACGTCGCAGTGCGCCTGTGCGCCTGTGCGCCTGTGCGCCTGTGCGCCTGTGCGCCTGTGCGCCTGTGCGCCTGTGCGCCTGTGCGCCTGTGCGCCTGTGCGCCTGGCGACGATATGCGACGGGCCGGTTCCGAGACATGCGCGGGCGGGACCTTTCATGAGAACAGCCGTTCGGATGGGCCGTTCCCATGGCAGTCTGATCTTCATGCAGCCGACATCCCAGCCCGAACCGACGCGCGCGGCACTGACGGTGGACGGACGCCGCCTGTCCTACCTCGACTTCGGGGGCCCGGGACGGCCCCTGCTCGCCCTGCACGGGCACTTCAACGAGGCCCGCACCTTCACCGGCCTGGCGCACGCCCTGGCTCCCGCCTGGCGAGTGGTCGCGCTCGACCAGCGCGGACACGGCTTCTCCGACAGGCCCCCGGACTTCTCTCGCGAAGGCTACGTTCAGGATGCGGCCGCGCTCATCGCCCACCTCGGCCTGCGGCAGGTGGTGGTGCTCGGCCACTCCCTCGGCGGGGTCAACGCCTACCAGTTGGCCGCGCGCCACCCCGACGTGGTCAGTGCGCTCGTCATCGAGGACATCGGCGCCGAGATCGACGACGACCTCTCCTTCTGCCTGGCATGGCCGCATCGGGCACCCACCCGCACGGCACTGGTCGAACAACTCGGAGCGGCGGTTCGATACCTGACGGACGCCATCCGTGAACATCCCGACGGCTGGGGCCTGGCCTTCCGGCCACAGGACATGGTCACGTCCGTCGGCCAGGTCAACGGCAACCACTGGGACGACTGGCTCGCCACCGAGTGCCCGGCCCTGCTCGTCCACGGCACCCGCAGCGACACGCTCACCCTGGACCACGCCCAAGCCATGGCAGCCCGCCGTCCGAACACCCGGCTCGTCGCTCTCGCGACGGGACACACCGTGCACGAGACCGATCCCGCCGGCTTCGCCGCGGCAGTCCGCACGTTCCTCGACGCCCTGTGACCGGCCGTCGCCCGCGCCGGCTCCTCGTGGGCGAGAGCCGTCACCACCTGGTCCCTGGCGCCTGACCGCCCGTCGACGCGCCGATGTCGTCGAGGGGCGCCCGTCGAGGGCCCAACCGGCCGGGGTCAGCCGCCGACATGCAGCAGGAAAGCCCCGTCGGCGGTGGCCTGGACGCGGATGTCGGCGAGGGTGTCGACGTGGACGGTGGGCTGGTGGACCGCCGCGCGGGGGCCCACGCCGACCACGCGCATTCCGGCGGCCTTGGCGGCCGCGATGCCGACCTCGGAGTCCTCGAAGACCACGCAGTCCTCCGGGGCGAAGCCCAGCTCGGCGGCGCCCTTGAGGAAGCCCTCCGGGTCCGGCTTGCTGGCGCTGACGCTCTCAGCGGTGACCATGACGGCGGGCAGCGGGAGACGGGCGGCGCCCATGCGGGCCCGGGCGAGGCCCTCGTCCGCGGAGGTCACCAGGGCGTGCGGCCGGCCCTGCAGCGCGGCCATGAAGGCCGGGGCGCCCTCGACGGGGACGACGCCGTCGAGGTCGGCGGTCTCCTCGGCGAGCATGCGCGCGTTGTCGGCGTGGTTCTCCGCCATCGGGCGGTCCGGGAGCAGCACCGCCATCGTGGCGTAGCCCTGGCGGCCGTGGACGGTCTTCATCACGGCATCGCCGTCGAGTCCGTGCCCCGCGGCCCACCGGCGCCAGCAGCGCTCGACCACGGCGTCGGAGTTGACCAGCGTTCCGTCCATGTCCAGCAGCAGCGCGCGGGCGGGGACGACGGTGGACGGCGGCAGCATGAAACTCCTCGGGGGCACAGGCAAGTGGCCCGCCCGCCGGTCAGGGGAAACGGGCGGAACCACTTTGTTCCTACACGATACAAAATCGCGCCGCGGTTCCGCCAGGGGGGGTGCCGGGCGTACCCGGGCGAGCGCGTCCGGCACCGGGCGCCGTCCGCGCTCGCCCTCCTCACAAAGCGGCGGCCGTCCCGTCCACGTACTGCAGCAGTCCGTAGGTGAAGCCGGCGGTCCGGCGAGCCGCCCCGGGCGGGGCCTGAGGATCGGTGAACTCCAGTCGCCAGCGGGTGGGGGCGTCGCCTTCCATGGGGCGTGCGGGCGGGAACGCCCGGGCCACCTCGTCGACGGTGCAGGACCAGGGCGCGAGGTCGTCCACTCCGGACAGCCTCGGCCCCGGCTCCCCCGGCGCGCGGACCAGCCACTCGTTCCAGACCGCCCTGCCGCCCGGTGCGCACAGCACCTCGAAACGCAGCGACGGCCACAGCGGGACCGGCCAGAGCAGCGCCGTACAGGTCAGGTCGCCCACCCGGCGCCGGAGCACCGCCTCGGGCGGTCCGAGCACCGTCCGATAGCGGCGCTCGCCGCGCGGGAAGCCCCTGGCGTGCCCCCATGCCTGCCAGCGGCGGTTGGCCTCGCGCATCTCGGTACGGCTCGCCCCGAGCGTGCGCAGCGCCTCCTCCACCAGTTCCGGCCGGTGGTCGGCCATGCGCCGCAGCAGGACGAGCTGGAAGCCCCTCAGCCCGAAGTCGTCGATCGCCACGCCCCCATCCTGCATGAGCGACCGGCACCGATACGACGGCGCCCGCCGGGGGACGAGGTCCCCTGGGCCGGCGCTGCGCGCGGGACGTGGCCGTCAGGTCGGCCGACCGTCAGTTGCGGCCGCCGTTCGCGTTTCCCGTCCCGTTGCCGGTCCCACCGCCGGTTCCGTCGGCGTCGATCTCGCCGGAGTCCGTGCCCTGGTCCGGTGAGGACCCGGTCCGCGCCTCCAGGGCGGCCCGGGTGTGGGGTCCGTAGACGCCCTGCGGGTCGCCCTCGACCTTGTAGAAGAACTGGAAGCGGGCCACCGCGTCACCGACCTGCCGGCTGTAGTCGCCGTCGGCGGGGCCGTAGTAGAGCCGCACCGCCTTGAGACGGTTCTGGAGGTCCACGACGGCGGGGCCGGTGTCGCCGCGCTGCAGCGTCGCGGGCACGGCCGGCGGTGCCGAGCCGGGCGGCTGGGAGGTCTCACCGCCGTCGGGGGACGTCGGGCGGGACGCGGTGGTGCCGGGCGTCGGCCCGCCGGTCGTCTCAGAGGACGAGGACGCCGACGCCGAGGCGGAGGCGGGGGCGGGGGCGGAGGCCGTCACGGAGGCCGAGGCACTCGCGGAGGCCGGCGCGGAAGGCGAGGCGGTGGGCGAGGCCGAACGCCCGGCGGAGGCCGAAGCCGTTGCGGAGGACGGCAGTTCCACGGCCGCCTCGGAGGCGCCCTGGTCTGGGGCGGCCTCGGTACGGTCGGGGCTGCCGGTCAGCTGGGCGGTGACGAGGACCGCCCCGACGGCGAGGCCGAGGGCCGCGATGCCCGCGCCCGCGACGAGCGCGCCACGGCGGCGCCGAACCCCGGGGCGGCGTCTGCCCCCGACGCGGGAGGGGTGGGGCGCGGGTTCCCCGGACGTGGCGGCCGCCGGCTCCGGCAGCCGTTCCGAGGAGACGGTGCCGAGGTCGATGATGTCGGTGTCCTCCTCCTGCCCCGCCGCCGCGGACGGCCCCGGAGCGTTCGGCGGCACGGGAGCGTTCGGCGGCACGGGCGGCAGAGGCGCCGTCGGCGGGTCGTCCTGCCGCTCCGGGAAGGCCTCGGCGGCCCCCGCCGCCACGGCGGCCGGGACGGGTTCCTCGAGGTCCGCGTAGCCCTCGGGCCCCGGCACATACGGCCGCACCCGGAGCGACTCGTACAGCTGTTCCTCCTGCGAAGCCGGCGATCCCGGCGCGTCCGACGCCACCGGCGCCCCCTCCCCACGTCCTGACAGACGCAGTGATTATGCAGACCGCGCGGACCCGGTGCCCAGGCGTCTTCGGTCCCGACGGTCGCACAAACACGCCAATCCTGTGGAAAGGGTGTGAATATTTACAGGGAAATAGCGTGAACGCGGTACCGAGCCCCGGTGCCCGAGCGGAACGAGTGCCAATGGCGCAGGACGAGACCACTGCCCCGGCAGGGCAGACGACAGCGGGCGGCCCCTCGGCAGTGACCGACAAGCGGTCGGTGTACCTCGCGATCGGCGCGCTCGCGCTCGGTCTGCTGCTGGCCGCTCTCGACCAGACGATCGTCTCCACCGCGCTGCCGACGATCGTCAGCGACCTGGGCGGCCTGAAGCACCTGTCCTGGGTGGTCACCGCCTATCTTCTGGCCTCGACCGCCGCCACCCCGCTGTGGGGCAAGCTCGGTGACATGTACGGGCGGAAGAAGCTCTTCCAGGCCGTCATCGTGCTCTTCCTGATCGGTTCCGCGCTGTGCGGCCTCTCCCGGAGCCTGGGCGAGCTCATCGCCTTCCGTGCGCTGCAGGGCCTGGGCGGCGGCGGGCTGATCGTGCTGTCCATGGCGATCGTGGGCGACATCGTGCCGCCGCGCGAGCGGGGGCGCTACCAGGGCGCGTTCGGGGCGGTGTTCGGGGCGAGCAGCGTGCTCGGACCGCTGCTGGGCGGGCTGTTCGTCGACACCCTGAGCTGGCGCTGGGTGTTCTACGTCAACCTCCCCCTCGGCATCCTCGCACTCGCCGTCATCGCCACCGTGCTGCACATCCCGGTCCGGCGGACCACGCACCGCATCGACTACTGGGGCATGGTGCTGGTGGCGGCCGCCGCCACCTGTCTGGTGCTGATGACGTCGCTGGGCGGCACGACGTGGGCCTGGGGCTCCTGGCAGGTCGTCGGGCTCGCGGTGCTGGGCGTCGTGCTGATCGCGGCCTTCGTCCTCGTCGAGCGGCGGGCGCAGGAAGCGGTGCTGCCGCTGCGGCTGTTCCGCGTCCGCACCTTCTGGCTGTGCTCGGTGATCTCCTTCGTCGTCGGCTTCGCCATGTTCGGCTCGCTGACCTTCCTGCCGACCTTCCTCCAGGTCGTTCACGGCTACTCGCCGACCTGGTCGGGCGTGCACATGATCCCCATGGTGGTCGGCATGCTGGTGGCCTCCACGGGCTCCGGTCAGATCGTCTCGCGCACCGGCCACTACAAGGTCTTCCCGATCGCGGGGACCGCCGTGACGATCCTCGGGCTGTTCCTGCTGCACCAGCTCGACGAGACCACCCCGGTGTGGGTGCTGAGCACCTACCTGCTCGTCTTCGGGCTCGGGCTCGGCCTGGTCCTGCAGATCCTGATCCTCGCCGTGCAGAACGCCGTGGACTACTCCGACCTGGGAGCCGCCACCTCCGGCGCCACCTTCTTCCGCTCGGTCGGGGCCGCTTTCGGCGTCTCCATCTTCGGCACGATCTTCGCGACCGGCCTCGCCCGCGCGATCACCGCCGCGCTCACCGGACTGAGCCTGCCGCCCGGATTCGACCCGGCCATGATCCAGTCCGATCCGCGCGGGGTGCGGCAGCTCCCGCCGTCCGTGCGCGAACCGGTGCTGCACGCGTACTCGACCGCCATCACCGGCGTCTTCCTGTGGGCGGTGCCGATCTGCGTGCTCGCCTTCGTGCTGGCCTGGTTCCTGAAGGAGCAGCCGCTGCGGCGCTCGGTCACCGTGCCCGACGCGAGCGAGACGCTGGGTGCCAACCCCGTCGACCGCTCCTCCCTCGACGAGATCGCCCGCGGTCTGAGCCTCCTCGGCAGCCGGGAGGCCCGCCGCGACCTGTACGCGCGGATCACCGCGCTGGCCGGCCTCGACCTCCAGCCCGCCGCCGCCTGGCTGCTGCTCTACATCGCCCGCACCGGCTCCGCCGACCCGGTCGACCTGTCCGTGCAGACCACGGTGCCGTACAACGTCATCGAGCGCGCCGCCTTCGAGGTCGAGGAACACCGCTACGCCGTGCGGCGCGGCAACCCGCTCCATCTCACCGAACGAGGTCAGGAGATCGTGGCCCTGCTGACCGAGGCCCGCCGCAAGGTGCTGGCCGACCTCCTCGGCGACTGGGACCCCGACCGCCACGCCGAGCTGGCGGCCCTGCTCACCCGGCTGACCACCGAGCTGTGCGGCCAGGACCAGGACCGCCCCGGCCCCCAGCGGCCCCCGGCCTGAGTCGGCCGCGCCGCGGTCACCGCGTCACAGCGGCGCCCGCGGTGACGCGGCAAAGGCGGCGAGCGCCGCGAAGTCGGGCTCGCGCAGACCGACGCGGGGATCGACATGGTGCAGGAGGGCCGGCCCGCGGTGATGCGCGGCCACCCAGTCCGCGTCGGCGGGGCTCTGCTCGTCGTCGACCCAGGCGAACGGGCGGCCGGCGGCGTGGGCTATGAGTGTTTCGGTCTTCCAGTGCACGAGATCGGGGCGGTGCGCGAACAGCGCGTCGCCGAAGTCGACGTACGGCAACTCGGGCAGCCCGATGACGGGGCCGATCCAGTGGTTGGCCTCCGCCATCCACGTCGTGGCCCAGCACAGTTCGAACCCCAGCCCGAGCAGCGCCTCACCGTGCGCGGGATGGAGCCACACCCGCAACGGACGCGCCGAGACACCGGACGCCGGCACGCGCAGCGTGGTGTAACCCTGAGGTCGCCGGGTGGGCTCGGCCGCGTACGGGTTGAGCGGGCCGTCGACGTCGAGGAAGAGCAGGGGCCTTTCCATGGCCCCACCCTGACGTCCGGTGACGGCGCACGGCAAGGCGGTTTCCAGGGCACGGCGGGTGGCGGCGCCCCGGAGGGGCGGGGCGCCGCCAGGGGTCAGGGCTGCTTCGGCGCGGCCTGCTGGACGACCTCGAAGGACCACAGCGTGGAACCGGTGGCGGCCGGCCGGGGGCGCTCGCCGCCGCCCTCGCCGCCCTCGCGGTGGGCGGCCTGCATCGGGCCGGACATCCAGTTGCGGAAGTCCTCCTCGCTGCGCCAGCGCGTGTACACGAGGTACTGGTCGGTGCCCTCGACCGGGCGCAGCAGTTCGAACCACTCGAAGCCGTCCGAACTCTCGACGGCGCCCGCCCGCGAGGCGAACCGCTGCTCCAGGACCTCGCGCTGCTCGGCTGGGACGGTCAGTACGTTGATCTTGACGACGCTCATTCCCCCATCGTGCCAGGTGATATTCGCGTGCCCTGGTCGGCGCCGCGTGTCACGCTGCCTGGCGAGGTCTGTCGTCGCGAACGCGGAGGAGTACGTGGTGTCCGAGAGTGGTGCGCACGCGGTGTCGGCCCTGTTCTCACAGGGGCGGCTCACGGTCATCCCGCGCCGGGCGGCGCGGCGCGAGCAGTTGCTGCGGCATCTGACCGAGACGCTCTTCCAGCCGGGGCAGGACTACCACGAGCGCGAGGTCAACGAGGCGCTGCGCACGGTGCACGACGATTGCGCCGCCCTGCGCCGCTACCTGGTGGAGGGCGGCTGGCTGGAGCGGACTGCCGACGGCACCGCCTACCGCGTGAGGGGCTGAACCGGCGCCGGACGGGCGGCCGGGGCCGGCCCGCGGGCGGGAGGACGCCGTCCGGGTGGAGTGGGCGCCGCACCGCGGGGCACCGCGGGCCCGTGCTGTCGCGGCCCGTGCTCCGTCTCCCGAACAGGACGCCGCGGGCGCGTCAGCCGGTGGCCCCGCCCCGGGGCCGGTCCGGGCCCACAGGGCCGTCCGGGCCGGGCTCCCGCCGCCCCTGGACGAGCAGCAGCACGCACACGGCGATGACCCAGAGCCCGGCGAGCCCCAGGCCGATGAAGCCGGCGTACGGGATGAACATCAGCACGCCCAGGACGAAGCCCGCCCACCCCAGCCACTGCGGCAGCGGCCCGCCCGTGCTGAGGGAGACGACCGTCCCGGCTCCGAGGAGCATGACGCCGATCCCTGCCAGGACGGGCATGAACAGGTCACTGCTCAGGGCGTTGAGGGCCTGCAGTGCCCCACCGCCGACCAGGACCTGGTCGGCGGCCTCCACAAGACTGAGGGTGAGCCCGGCGCTGATCCAGAAGCCGAGGGCGGCCAGGATGCCGCCGGCGAAGGAGACCTGGGGAAGCCAGCCGGTGCGGTCGGAACCGGCCAGGACGTGCCGCAGGTAGCCGGCGAAGAACGTCAGGAAGAGCCCGGCGACGAGCAGCAGATACAGCCCGACGCCCTGCCGGGTGCCATGGGCGAGGTAGAACGCCCTGACCGCGACCCCGGAACTGCCGATCCCCGGGGTGTCTCCCTGGAGTGCGTAGGAGACGGCGGCGAGGATCACGGCCACGAGGCCCGTGAGCGGTCCGAGTCGCATCGGGGGTCTCCGATCCGTCCGTTGGCCCCCCAGACCGGTGGATGTCCGTACCGATGCTGTCACGGCTCGTGGCGGGCCGCCCATCGGCGGCACCCACCCGGGCCGTCCAGGAACGGCTCAGCGAGCCGCCTCGGCGACGGCCCGCTCGGGCGCGGCCGCGGTCTGTGCGGGCACCGTCACCGGGACGACCGTGTGGGCGCGGCGCTCACGGCGGAAGACGTACGCGGCCAGGGAGCCGGAGCCGATCAGGGCGACGGCGGACGTGGCGGTGCCGAACCAGCCGGCGCCCAGCCACTGGCCGCCCGCGTAGCCCAGGCCCACGCTGTACGCGGCCCAGGCCAGGCCGGCGAGCGCCGACCAGGGCAGGAACTCGCGGACCCGGCGCTGCGCCGCGCCCGCGGTGAGGCTGACGACGGAGCGGCCGGCCGGGGCGAAGCGGGCGAGGACGACGAGCGCGCCGCCGCCGCGGGTCAGGACGGCGCCGAGGATCTCCTGGGCGGTGGAGAGCCGGCGGGAGTGCGCCACGTGGTGGTCGATCCAGTCGCCGCCGCGCCGCGCGAGGCGGTACGCGGCGAGGTCGCCGAGGGTGGAGGCGACAGCCGCGCAGAGCAGGAGGGCGAGCACGTCCAGGAGGCTGCTGCCATGACCGGCGGCCGTGGCGGCCGTGGCCGCGGAGATCAGCAGGACGCCGCTCGGCACCACCGGAAGGAAGACGTCGAGCACGATGGAGGCGGCTACCAGGGCGTAGATCCACGGTGAATCCAACAGGGAACCTGGCCCGACGAACACCGCGTCCTCCTCTCCTGGCGAGTGCGCGGCGCCTGCGGGGAGTGCGGCGGTATCACGCAGAAGCGGTTCTCCTGCGATCCGCTCTCAGCCGTACAGCGTACGCCAGCCAAGCTTCAGCCTTCCCCTCGGGGCGCGTGATGTTTTCCTCATTTTCGATGGCGGGAGTGGGGAATAGCACCTGATTTACCGGGCGGAACAGGGAGGCTTCCCCGGAACGAGGCGCTCCGCCGCCCTTACGGTGAAGACCATGTGCACGTCATGGACATGCCATGCGCTTCCCCGCCGTCCGCCGCCACTCGGAATCGCACACGCGCTCACCCCGCCGGCCCGCACACCCTCTCCGCTCCGGGAAAGCCACGCCCACCCGAATGAGTGAGTGCAAGACGCTCCGCCCGGTGGGTAGTTACCGAGGGGAAAGCGGCCGAAGGCAGGGGGACCACCGCACAACACGCCTTGTTCCACCGTGAATTGTTTGCCATAACCACGCTTTTGTGCGCGTGGGCCATCAGGCCGCAAGGGGAAGGACCATCCATGACGGTTGAGCCGGGTGTCGCGTCGGAGGCTGCGACGGGGAACGGCCAGTCTCAGCGGAGTCTGAGCACCGCTGCGGCGCGGAATTTGGCGACGACCACCAAATCCGCGCCACAGATGCAGGGAATCACATCACGGTGGCTGCTGCGGGTGCTGCCGTGGGTCGAGGCCGCCGGCGGCGCCTACCGGGTCAACCGGAGGCTCAGCTATTCGGTGGGCGACGGGAGGGTGGACTTCGTCCAGACCGGTTCCGAGGTCCGGGTGATCCCGGCGGAGCTCGGCGAACTGCCGGTGCTGCGCGGCTTCTCCGACGACGCGGTGCTGACCGCCCTCGCCGGGCAGTTCGAGCAACGCGAGTACGCGCCCGGCGAGACGATCGTGACCGCCGGGCAGCCGGCCGACCACGTCTTCCTGATCGCGCACGGCAAGATCAACAAGCTGGCCCCGGCCAAGTGGGACGGCCAGGGCGTGATCGGCAGCATCACCGACGGCGGCCACTTCGGCTCCGAGAGCCTGGCCGGCCCCGACGGGCCGTGGGAGTTCACCGCCAGGGCGGCCACCGCGGTCACCCTGCTCGCCCTGCCGCGCCAGGCGTTCCAGAACGTCATGCAGCAGGCCGACGGGCTGCGCGAGCACGTCGCGGGCTTCGTCAGCGGCACCCAGCAGGCCCAGAACCCCTACGGCGAGAAGGCCATCGAACTCTCCTCGGGCCACGTCGGGGAACCGGACCTGCCCGGCACCTTCGTGGACTACGAGCTCTCTCCGCGCGAGTACGAACTGAGCGTCGCGCAGACCGTGCTGAAGGTGCACAGCCGCGTCGCCGACCTCTACAACAAGCCCTACAACCAGGTCGAGCAGCAGGTGAAGCTGACCATCGAGGCACTGCGGGAACGGCAGGAGCACGAACTGGTCAACAACCGGGAGTTCGGCCTGCTGCACAACGCCGACTACCGGCAGCGCATCACCACGCACTCCGGCCCGCCCACTCCGGACGACCTCGACGAGCTGATCAGCCGGCGCCGCAACGCCCAGTACCTGCTGGCGCATCCGCGGGCGATCGCTGCCATCGGAAGGGAGTTCAACAGCCGCGGTCTGGTGCCGCAGAACATCGACTTCCACGGCCACCACATCCCGTCCTGGCGCGGAATCCCGATCCTCCCCTGCAACAAGATCCCGATCACCCGTGAGAACACCACCTCGATCCTGGTGATGCGCACGGGCGAGGACAACCAGGGCGTGATCGGTCTGCACCAGACGGGAATCCCCGACGAGTTCGAGCCCGGGCTCTCGGTGCGTTTCATGGGGATCGACGAAAAGGCGATCATCTCCTACCTCGTCAGCACCTACTATTCGGCAGCCGTCCTCGTCCCCGACGCCCTCGGCGTCCTGGAGAACGTGGAGATCGCGCGCCCCGGGGACTGACCACCGCCACGGCAAGCGGACCCGGGCCCCCGGACCCGGACCGCGCAACCCCCGGACGGGGTGGGGATTTTCCCCACCCCGGTTCCGGTGGGCGGCCTGATTCCGGGCGCGCCGGGCACTCCGTAGCGTCCCGGGTATGACGAAGACCACCCGCACATCGAGGACCGCCGCCGCCGTCGCGGCCGTCGTGGCACTGATCGGTACGGCGTCCGCCTGCGCGAACGCCTCCGACGACAGGGAGCCGGAGCGCAGGAGCTTCGCGCTCGCCGGTGGCGAGCTGACCATCGACTCCTCCGACAGCGCGATTGTGGTGAAGCCCGCCGACGTGGCCGAGGTGCGGGTCACCCGGTGGCTCGACGGCTGGGCCGTGCTCGGTCACGCTCCCGAGGCCACCTGGGCGATGCGCGGGAACACGCTGTCCCTGCGCACCAAGTGCCAGGGTGTGGTGCAGGACTGCGCGGTGCGCCACGAGGTCCTGGTGCCGCGTGGGGTCGGCCTGACGGTGGTGAGCGGTGACGGCCGTGTGGAGGCGAGCGGTTTCCATACGCCGCTGCGGCTCACCACCCGCGACGGCTCGGTCGTCGTCCGGGACGTGACCGGTCCGCTCCGGCTCTCCAGCGGGGACGGCCGGATCGACGCCGGCGGCATCGGCTCCCGCGAGGTCAGGGTCCACACCGCGGACGGCTCGGTCACCCTGGCCTTCGACGGGGTGCCCGACCTCGTCGAGGCGACGAGCGGTGACGGCCGGGTCCGGGTCGCGCTGCCCCACCAGAGCTACAAGGTGTCCGCGCACTCGGGCGACGGGCACGTCAGCGTCGACGTTCCCCGTGACGCGGCCAGCGGCCATGTCGTGACGGTCCGTACGGGGGACGGCTCGGTGAGCGTCACGGAAGCCGGCCGCTGACCGCAACCGCCCGACCCGTGTATTCGTCCCAGCCAGGTGGGAGACTGGAGCGGACAACCACCGGCGGCGGACCAGCGGGAGAGGGCGACTGTGACGACGGCACGCTCGTGGTGGCGGCGCGGGGACAATCTGCGCGCCGACGCCCAGGCCGCGAAGGACGCCGCCGCCGAGGCCTTCTATGAGCTCGACACGGCGCAGCGCGACCTGGTGATCTCGATAGAGACCATCACCGCGGTCGACAGCTCCCCCGCCGCACGGCGCGCGAGCGAGGACTTCCGTGCCCTGGGCGAACGCATCGACCAGGTCAGCGCCGCCTACATCGCCGCAGTCGACGCCCACGACCTGGACCGCGACGAGTTGGAGGCAGCCACCGCGGCCCGCGCCCGCACCGAGCTCACCAAGGCGAAGGACGACCTGGTCCGTGCCAGGAAGGACCTGGACGCCTTCGCCCGGGGGCTCGGCCCGCTGCTGGACAAGGCCGAGACCCAGCTGGCCCGCCTCGCCCCCGCGGTCGAAAGGGCGCGGCAGGCCCTGCTCGCCGCGTCCGACGCACTGGACGCCGTACGGGCCTCCGGCCTGCGCGCGGACGACCTCGCGGCCCGGCTGGCCGCCCTCGGACCGGAGCTGACCAAGCTCAACCAGGGCGCCGGGACACACGGCGTGCAGGAGACCATCCGGCGCGCGGACGAGGTGCTGCGCGCCGCCGAGGCCATCCGAGCGGAGGCCGAGCGGCTGCCCGAGCGGGCCCACGAGACCGGCAAGCGGATCGTGTCGCTGCGCACGCGGAGCCAGGCCCTGGCCACCCGCACGGAGGGCGTCGATCCGGTCCTCAGCGAGCTGCGCCGGCGCTTCAGCATGGCGTGCTGGCAGGACCTGCAGGACGTGCCGGAGCGGGCGACGAAGGCCGTGGGAAGCGCGGAGCGGAAGCTCTCGGAGGCGGCGAAGGCCCGGGACGAGCAGCGCTGGCCGGACGCGACAGCCCTGCTCGGCACGGTGCGGGCGCTGCTCGACGACGCCGACGCGGCGGTGTCCGCCGCCGGCGACCGCCTGCGGCGGCTGAACGAGGTCAGCAAGGACCCGCAGGGCGAGATCGAGCGCACGCGGTTCGCCGTCCGGGACGCCCAGCGGCTCGCCATGCAGGGCCGTACGACACCGGAGCAGCGGCACGCCCGCCCCCTCGACGAGGCTGTGGCCCGGCTGGACCGCGCGGTCGAAGGCCTCCAGGGCCGGCACCCCGACTGGTGGCACTTCCTCACCGAGACGGCGGCGGTGCGCGACACGGCGGCCCGGGTCGTCGCCGCGATCCGCGAGGACCGCGCCTCCGGGCGGGCCTAGCGTCACCTGGTCGTGCGCTGTCGGGCCCTCCCGCCCTACCTGGTCGTGCGGCGCGAGGCACCGCTCCCGGAGCGGACGGTTCCCGGGGCCCGTCAGCCGCAGCAGCCGCCCCCGCAGCAGCCACCGCCGCCGCCCGCGGCCGGCCGGGGGGCCGCGGCGGCGGAGGCGGTACCGCCGACCGCGACCGTCGACAGGAGCTTGACGGTGTCGTCGTGCCCGGCGGGGCACTCCGCCGGCGCGGAGGACTCGGCCATCGGCCGGCTCAGCTCGAACGTGGTGCCGCAGGAGCGGCAGCGGTACTCGTAACGGGGCATGGGCACAGATTAACCACGGCTCACAGCGTGCGCGCCAGGGTCAGCCCGTCCGCCACGGTCAGCAGCAGCGCCTCGACGCGCCCGTCGGACGCGACCCGGTCGTTGAAGGCCCGGATCGCGGCCGTGTCCCCGGTGGCGTGCGGGTCCACCACCCGCCCGTGGTAGAGCGTGTTGTCGGCGGCGATGATCCCGCCGGGCCGCATCCGCGGGACCAGTTCCTCCCAGTAGGGGACGTAGTTGCCCTTGTCCGCGTCGAGGTAGACGAGGTCGATCCACGGATCGCGCGGCAGGGCCCGCAGTGTGTCGAGCGCGGGCGCGATCCGCAGGTCGATCCGGTCGGCGACACCGGCCTTCTCCCACGCCTCGCGGGCGACCGCGGTCCACTCCTCGGAGATGTCGCAGGCGATCAGCCGTCCGTCCGCGGGCAGCGCCTGCGCCATCGACAGCGCCGAGAAGCCGGTGAAGGTGCCGACCTCGACCACGTGCCGCGCACCGGTCAGCCGTACCAGGAAGGCCAGCAGGGGGCCCTGTTCGCGCGCCGACTGCATGGCCGCCGCGGCGCCGAAACGGGCCCGCGTGATCTCGACCAGCTCCTCCCGCACCGGGTCCAGGGGCGGGTTGTGCTCGAGGACGTAGGCATACAGTTCGGGTGTGAGCTGCGGGTTCTTGGTCTCGGGCACGGCTGCTCCTTAAGGTGGCGGCATGTACGTGGATGACGTCCTCGCCCTGGTGCCCAGCATGGCAGGCAGGCGGGTGCTGCTGGGGTTGGCGGGCGCGCCGGCCGCGGGCAAGTCGACGCTGGCCCGTTCGCTGGTGGCGGAGGTCGACGCGCGGCTCGGCGCGGGCACGGCGGCGTATGTGCCCATGGACGGCTTCCACCTCTCCAACGCCCAGTTGGACCGCCTCGGACTCCGCGGCCGCAAGGGCGCGCCGGAGACCTTCGACGTGGACGGCTACGTCCATCTGCTGCGGCGGCTGCGTTCGCCGCAGGGCCGCACGGTCTACGCGCCGGACTTCGACCGGGCCCTGGACAAGCCGGTCGCCGCGGGGATCGCCGTCCCGCCCCAGGCCCGGCTGGTGGTGACGGAGGGGAACTACCTGGCCGACGGGGCCGACGGCTGGCAGGAGGTCAGGGAGCTGCTGGACGAGCTGTGGTACGTCGAGGCCGACGCGGCCGTCCGCGAGGAGCGGTTGCTGGCACGGCATGTGACGGGCGGTCGTACGCAGGCGGAGGCCCGCGCCTTCATCGAGGCCAGCGAACGGCCGAACGCGCTGCGCGTCGAGGCGGCGCGCAGCGCGTGCACACGGGTCGTGCGCCCCGGCCTGATCAGCGGCGCGCCACGCTGAGCATCCGGCGCAGGATCTCCTCACCCGCCGCGACACCCGGCAGGGTCAGCGCGTCGACGTGCGGCGCGCCCCACCCGGTGTCGGCGAGTTCGCCGTGGCCGGGACGCCAGGCGGTGTGGGCGGCGAGCAGCAGTTCGGCGTCGAGGAGGGAGTCCCCCGCGGCGAGCACGTGGTCGGCGCCGGTGCGGCGGACGACCTCGGCCAGGGCCGCGGACTTGGTGAGCGGCCCCGGCACGGCGTAGACCTTGCGGCCCTGCAGCGAGACCGTCCAGCCCCGCTCGCGCGCCCATTCGGCGAAGTCCTTCACCCAGCTCTCGGGCAGCAGCGACCGCTCCACGACCAGGTAGACGAACAGGTCCTCGGCGACGCGCTCCTTGCGCAGCCAGGTGGCGTCGGCGGTGCGGGCCAGGTGTGCGCGGACCTCTTCCAGCGGCGCGCAGCCCTCGGCGAGGCGGCGGCGCATCTCGGCGTTCCAGTCGTGGTCGGTGTGGCCCTTGACCAGGATGTGCCCGCCGTTGGCGCAGATCGCGTACCGGGGCACCGGGCCCGGCAGGTTGATGCGCCGGTACTGCTTGCGGGTGCGGGTGGTCGTCGGGACGAACTCGGCGGCGGCCGCGAGGCGCTGGATGAGCGCCGCTGCGGTCTCCGTCATGAAGGACAGCGGCCGGCCCTCGTGCACCTCGACGCACAGCAGCCTCGGGGCCTCCTCGTCGGCCACGGAAAGGGCGAGGGCCGACGGCGAGTAGATGAGGGTGCGGTCCAGGTCGCTGGCGACGAGGGACCTCACGATCTCCGGGCGCTGCTTCACTTGGCGTCCACCGCCTTGCCGTCCGTTCCGGTCGCGCCCCGGGTGAAGCGCGGGTGGATCAGCCCGACGCACGAGTACGGCAGGTCGTCCACCTCCTCCACCGGGACTCCGCGCTGCTCGGCGAGCAGCCTGATGTGCGCCAGATCGCTGCCCGCGCCCCGCCGGGCGAGCACCCGCCAGGGCACGCGGCGCAGCAGCACCCGGGTGGTCTCGCCGACGCCGGGCTTGACCAGGTTGACGTCGCCGATGCCGTACTCCTCGCTGATCCGCTCGACCGCGGCCCACCCCTCCCAGGTGGGCGTGCGGTCGCCGGACCGGAGCTCCTTGACGTCCCGGGCGACCTCGTCGGCCACGGCGGCGAAGCGGGCCGAGACCTCGTCCACGAAGAGGCGGGAGACGTCCGCGCCGGCCAGCTCTCGGTAGAACTTGGCGCCGTGGAAGTCGCCGGGGCCGATCAGGTCGGCACGCAGCACGGTGCGCGAGACCAGGCCGGAGACGGTGGAGTTCAGGCACGCGGAGGGGATGAGGAAGTCGTCGCGGGTGCCGAAGGTGCGCACGCACGACCCGGGGTCGGCGAGCACCGCGATCTCCGGGTCGAAGCCTGCGAAGGGGGCCACGGCGTCGGCCAGTTCGCGGGTGATGGCGCCCTTGCCGGTCCAGCCGTCGACGAACACCGCCCGGGCGGGGTCGTGGTGCTCGGCCAGCCAGCGCAGGGCGGTGGTGTCGATGCCCCGGCCGCGGACGATGGACACGGCGTAGTGCGGCAGGTCCAGGTTGTGCGCGTGCCGGGCCCAGCGGCGCATCAGCACGCCGACCGGGGTGCCGGCGCGGGCCAGCGACACCAGGACGGCGTCCGGGCCGCGTTCGGCGAGCACCAGCTCGGTCACGGCGCCGACGGCGCGGGCGATCCGGGCGGCGGAGTCGGTCAGCGCGGTCCGGAACAGCTCCTGGTACTCCGCGCTGGGCTGGTACTCCACGGGCAGCGATTCCGCGTAGTGCGCCCCGCCGCTCTGGATGGCCTCCTCGCGCTCCTCGGTGGGCGCCTCCAGTTCGACGTCGGAGAGGTCCTTCAGCAGCCAGCCGACCTCGTCGGGCGCGTACGAGGAGAACGCGGGCCCGCGCAGCGGTTCCGGGAGCGTCGGGGCGGGCGGGCGGGGTTCGTACGAGGGCACCACGGCCAGCAGGAGCCTTTCGGTATGGGCGGGGAGCTGCGCGAGCAGCCCTCCGGGGGCGTGCAGGGCGGGTGTGTCGCCCACGCTGTCCACGACCGCGACGACGGCGTCGAAGCCCGCGCCCGCCACGTTGTACGCGTAGCGTTCGCCGGGGCCGTCGGCCGGGCCGTCGTGGTCGGGGAAGGCGATCCGGGTACGTATCGCGTACCCCGGATCGTCCACGGCCAGGACCGGCGAACGGGTCGTCGTGGAGAACCGCACCTCCGCGGCGGGCAGGGCGTCCTGCAGGGCCTGCGCCAGCCGCAGCGGGGCGTACATCAGCTCCTCGGCGCCGAGGACGAGGACGCGGGGCGCCGGGTGGCCGTCGCCGCGGGCGCGCGAGCCCTCGGCACGGCTTCCCGCCAGCCCTTCGGCCAGGCGTGCCGCCATCGCCGGCAGCTCCGCCTCCAGCTGCGCGCGGTGCGCCGGTGTGAAGCCGTGCCGGCCTCCGTCGGGCAGCCCGGCGGGCCAGTCGAGGTGCACCCGGTGCGGCGCCGCGGCCGGGGCGGGTCGGGCGGGCTCAGGGCGGGCGGTGGCGCTGTGCGCGGCGACCAGCGCCTGTCCGCGCTCCAGCACCCCGTCGGGGAGGACGACCGTGCCGGAGGCCAGCGCGATGACGTCGACGCCGGCGCCCAGCTCGGCCGCGAATCCGGCGAGCAGCGCGCGGTCGGCCTCCGAGCGCATGTCGACCAGGGCGACCACCACGTAGCGGCGGCGCGGATAGCGGGTGTGCAGCGCCCGCACCGTGTTGAGCACCGTCCGGCCGGTGGAGAACTCGTCGTCGACCAGCACCAGCGGCCCGTCCCCGGCCAGCAGGCCGGGGTTTTCGGGCAGCAGCAGGTGCGAGGTCGCGTGGCTGTGCTCCTCCTCGAAGCCGCCGACCGGCTCGACCCCGGGGACCGGGCGCCGCGTGGAGTGCAGGTAGGGGGCGGTCCCCATACCGTCGGCGACGGCGTGCCCGAGACCGGTCGCGGTCTCGGCGTAGCCGAGCACCACGGCCCGGGCCGCCTCCTCCTCGCCCAGCAGCTCCTGCACGCGCGCCCCGAGGCCGTATCCGGCCTCGTAGACGATCCGGGGGCGCTGGGGCACATGCTTGCCCAGCACGTTGGAGACCAGCAGGTGCGCCCGCTTGGGGTTGCGGCGCAGAGCGAGGCCGAGCAGATCCCTCAGCCCGTCGCCCCGCAGGGTGACGCCGAGCCGGTCGGCGACCCACTGCCCGGACCAGACATGCCCGTCCGCCACGTGCGGGGCACTCTCCCTCTCGCCGCGGGTCATGACGGCACGCACGCGGCGAGCAGCTCGACGAAGCCGATCTCCTCCCGCGCCACGCCGAAGACCTCGGCGCGCCGTACGGTGCGCTCGGCCCAGGCGCGGTGCGGCTTCACCTCGTTCATCTTGTTGGTGTAGGCCGAGCGCAGCACGCCTCCGCCGCTGCGGTCCTCGTGGAGGATGTCGACGGCGTCGCTCCACTCCTCGTGGCTGACAACGCTGAGCGCGTGCACGGGCTGGACGTGGGAGGGGTGGATGCAGGTCTTGCCCTGCAGGCCGTTGGTCCGGTCCAGTTCGATCTCGCGCAGCAGTCCGTCCATGTCCCGCTGGATGAGGGCGTCGCGCAGGTCGACGGCCTCGGGGACGAAGGGGCTCTGCCGCAGCAGTGGCTTGAACATGCGCTCGGAGTGCTTGAAGTACTCCCAGACCGGTCCGGTGATGGTGAAGCCGGTGCCGTCGGCGCGCCCGAGGACGTTGACGACGTCGGCGATGACCGAGGCGACGATGCGGACGTCGTAGGCCGTCATGTCGGGTGAGCGGCGCAGCCCGTAGGCGGAGCAGAAGTCGGTGACGCCGAGCCGCAGCGCGAGGACGCGGTCGCGGTACTTGTCGACGGTGCGGGAGATGCCGTACAGGGTCTCGGTGCGGGTCTCGAGGTGGAGCAGCTGCGGGGACTCCAGGACCGGCATCGCGAACAGCCGCTGCCCGCAGTCCGCCTCGGCGGCGGCGAGGGCCTCCAGGAAGGGGACCCCGGACTCCTCGGTGAACTTGGGGAGCACGAACCCGGAGAGCAGGGAGGCGGCGGCGCCGAGCCGGCGCACGAGGTCGGTGATCTGCTCGGGGGTGCGGACGCGTATGAAGAGCAGCGGGGGGTCACCGTCCTGGAGCCGGTGGGAGAGTTCGCCGAGCTGGCGGACGAGGTTCTCCTCCCCGGCCTCGACCTCGCGGTCGTCGATGGAGTCCTCCAGGCAGAGCACCATCGACACGACGCCGCGCGCGCCCTGCTTGAGCACGTCGTCGGCGAGCCTCGGCCGGGTGGCCGGGCAGTAGAGGGTGGCGCCGAGCGCGACGGCCAGCGTGGCGGCAGGTGAGGCCGCCGAGAACTCGGCGGGCTCCCGGTGGAAGAGCTCGTTCCGTACGTCGGGTGCGAGGTGCCCGAAGTGGCGCATGCGTCCCCCGTGGCTGTTGGTGGAAAGGTGGGAAGCGTCCCCCGACGCCGTGGCCGATTATCGTACGTGCGGGGTCGCGCGGACGTTCCCGGCGTACGTGAAAATCAGGTAACCGCTTCCGGTCCGGCGTGTGACCGCCGGTCCGCCGTGCCGCTCCCGCACGGCCCGCCCACCGCAGCCCCCGCGTTGTGGGCACGGGCGTCGGGAGGGCAGGATTACGCGCATGACGCAGGCGATGGTGAAGGGCTCCAACATCCCGGTGACGGCTTCGGGCGTGCGGGCGGTGCTCCGCTGGAGCCCGGGGGCGGGTGTGCCGGACGTCGACGCCTCGGCGCTGCTGCTGGGCGCGGACGACCGCGTGCGCTCGGACGAGGACTTCGTCTTCTACAACCAGCCGCGGCACCCCGGGGGCGCCGCCCGGCACCTGCCCAAGCGCAGCGAACCAGCCGGGCTGACGGACGCCGTCGAGGTGGACCTCACCGCTCTCGACGAGGGCGTGGAACGGGTGGTCGTCGCGGCCTCCTCGGACGGCGGCCCCTTCGCCCTGGTCTCCGACCTGACGGTGCTGCTCTACGACACGGCCGCGGAGCCCGAGGGGGAGCCCTTGGCGCTCTTCCACGTCGTCCCGGACACCGGCGACGAGTCCGCGCTGATCTGCGGCGAGCTGTACCGCAGGGCGGGCGGCTGGAAGTTCCGCGCGCTGGGACAGGGCTACGCCTCGGGGCTGGAGGCGCTGGCCACCGAGTTCGGCGTCACCGTGGAGGAGGGCGACCTCGACGAGGCGCCTCCGCAGCGAACGGAGGACGAGTCGGCCCCGCCCCCGCAGCCCGTGCCGCCGACCGTCCTGGCCGCCGAGCCGGACGAGTACACCCTGCAGGCCCCGGCGCCGGTGCCGCCGCAGCCCGCCGCGCCGCCCGCCTACGGCTACCCGCAGGAGCCGCAGCCCACCGTGGCCGCCCCCGCCTACGGCTACCCGCAGGAGCCGCAGCCCACCGTGGCCGCCCCGGCCCCGGCTCCCGCCCCCGCGTACGGCTACCCGCACGAGCAGCCGGCCCCCGCCTACGGCTACGGCTACCCGCAGCCGGTGCAGGCGTTCCGGCTGCCGCCGATGGGCCCGCAGTTCCAGGAAGGCCGCTGAGCCTGCCCGACGGGGGCCGCGCGCTCCTCAGGCCTTGGTCTTGTAGCCGCGGCCCCACTGCAGGCCCCAGCCGTAGAGCCGGTCGATCTCGGCCTGGAAGCCGTAGACGTACTTCACCTCGCGGCGCACGGTCAGGTCGCCCTTCTTGTTCTCGATGAGCACCACGGCACAGGAGCGGGCCTGCGGCTCGCGCTCGTCGAGCAGGATCTCGATCCGCGGGCCGGAACTGGGGAAGATCTCCACCTTGGCGTGGGTCCGATCAAAGGCGGGCGTGCCGTCGTAGATGTAGACGAAGACGAGCATGCGCTTGAACTCGTCGTGCTTGTCGAGGTTGATGTAGAGCGTCTCGCCGGATGAGCCGCCGAAGCGGTCGTCCCCGGTCATCTGGATGTACGGCGGGGCGTCGAGGTCGCCGAGGAAGCCGCCGAGCGGCTGGACGACCCCCTTGGTGCCGTCGGCGAGCTCGTACATGCACGCCAGGTCGAGGTCGACGTTGACCATGGCGGGGCCGGCGGCCTGCACCGGCTCGGGCCTGAAGAACTGTGTCTGGCGGCTGAGCCAGGAGCCTCTGCGCTGGTTCCAGCCGCCGGTGTCGGAGGTGCGCATCTGCCAGGACAGGTTGATGCGCAGATTGCCGGCGGCCGCGCCCTGCTTGGACAGGGAGACGGCCTGGTGCCGCCTGGTGAGCTCGATGGTGTGCGCGTTCGCCACGTCGAACTGCGCGTTGAAGCCGCCGCTCGGCCGCAGGAAGTTCCACATGTCCGTCCGTCCCCTGCACGCGGGCCGCCCCCCGCCGGGTGGGCGGGGGGCGGCGTACCGGTTGTCCTGACGAGACAGGGCTCAGACCCCGCTCGTCACCTCCGCTTTGTCGTCCCGCTGCTCGGAGCTTTCCCCGAGACGGCGGTTTCGCACCACCGAGGACCAGTAGGAGGCGCCGATCAGGACGACGCCGACGAGGCCGGTGATGACCTCGTTGATCTCGAACTTGATGGTGACCAGGAGGATGACCGCCAGCGCGCCGATCGCGTAGTGCGCGCCGTGCTCCAGGTAGACGTAGTCGTCCAGGGTGCCCTTGCGGACCAGGAAGACGGTGAGCGACCGGATGTACATCGCACCGATGCCCAGGCCGAGGGCGATGATGAAGATGTCGTTGGAGATCGCGAACGCGCCGATGACGCCGTCGAAGGAGAACGACGCGTCGATGACCTCGAGGTAGAGGAAGAGGAAGAACGCCGCCTTGCCCGCCAGGCCGACGGCCGAGGATCCGCTGCCTGCCGGCTTGCCGCCCGCGCTCAGCTCGTCGAGTTCCTCGTCGGCCTCCTCCGACTCGTCCTCCAGCCGGTCCTCGAAGTAGCTCGAGATACCGCCGACGATGAGGTAGGTCAGGAGGCCGCCGATGCCGGCGAGCAGCACCGTGGAGGACTTGTCGCCACCGCCGTGCGAGACGTCGGTGGCCAGGGTGGTGGCGGTGATCAGCAGGGCGACGAGGGCGACGACCACGGAGAGCGTGTCGAGCTTGCCGAGCTTGGCCAGCGGCTTCTCCAGCCAGGCGAGCCACTTGTGCTCACGCTCCTCGAAGATGAAGTCGAGGAAGATCATCAGCAGGAACATCCCGCCGAAGGCGGCGATCGACGGGTGCGCGGAGGTGACGAGGTGCTCGTACTTCTCCTTGTCGTTGATCGCCAGGTTGACGGCCTCGATGGGCCCGAGTTTCGCCGTGATCGACACGATGATGATCGGGAAGACGAGGCGCATGCCGAAGACGGCGATCAGAATGCCGACGGTGAGGAAGATCTTCTGCCAGAAGGCGTTCATCTTCCGCAGGATGCCCGCGTTGATCACCGCGTTGTCGAAGGAGAGCGAGATCTCCAGCACCGACAGGATGGCCACGAGGGCAAACCCCTTGGCACCCCACAGGAAACCGGCGAGGGCCAGGCCGGCGGCGGTGACGCCGAACGACCACCCGAAAGTTCGGAGGAGCACTGGATATCCAATCCCTTTACGAAACGTTGACCCCAAAGTCTAGGGCGATGCCCCGGAGCCCTGATGCATACCCCTGGCCAACGGCTCGGAACTTCCATTCACCGCCGTAACGGTACAACTCCCCGAAGATCATCGCCGTTTCGCCGGAGGCGTCCTCGGAGAGGTCGTAGCGCGCCAGCTCGCTCTGGTCGGCCTGGTTGACCACCCGGATGAAAGCGTTGCTGACCTGCCCGAAGGTCTGGCCGCGGACATCGGCGTCGTGGATCGACACCGGGAACACGATCTTGTCGACCCGCTCGGGCACGGCGGTCAGGTCCACCAGCAGGACCTCGTCGTCGCCATCGCCGTCACCGGTCAGGTTGTCGCCGGTGTGCTCGACCGAGCCCTCCGGGCTCTTGAGGTTGTTGTAGAAGACGAAGTACTCGTCGCCGAGCACCCGGCCCGAGGCGCACAGCAGCGCGCTGGCGTCCAGGTCGAAGGGCGCTCCGGTGGTGGAGCGCGCGTCCCAGCCGAGACCGATCAGCACGTTGGTCAGGTTGGGTGCGGCCTTGGTGAGAGAGACGTTGCCCCCCTTGGCGAGCGTCACGCCCATGCTGTACTCCTCCTCCGCGGGGGCTCGCGGCCCGCAGGACGCGGACCGCGAGGCCCCGGCGAATCAGACGTTGACGCCGAAGTCCTGCGCGATGCCGCGCAGGCCGGACGCATAACCCTGGCCGATGGCCCGGAACTTCCACTCGGCACCGTGGCGGTACAGCTCCCCGAAGACCATCGCCGTCTCGGTCGAGGCGTCCTCCGTGAGGTCGTACCGGGCGAGCTCCCTGCCGTCGGCCTGGTTGACCACCCGGATGAACGCGTTGCGGACCTGGCCGAACGACTGCTGACGGGTCTCGGCGTCGTAGATCGACACCGGGAAGACGATCTTGGCGACCTCGGTCGGCACCCCTGCCAGGTCCACCTTGATCTGCTCGTCGTCGCCCTCGCCCTCACCCGTGATGTTGTCACCGGTGTGCTCCACGGAGCCGTCGGGGCTCCTGAGGTTGTTGAAGAAGACGAAGTGCTGGTCGGAGAGGACCTTGCCCTCGGCGCCCGTGAGCAGGGCGCTGGCGTCGAGGTCGAAGTCCACGCCCGTGGTGGTGCGGGCGTCCCACCCGAGGCCGACGACGACGGCCGTGAGGTTGGGGGCCTCCTTCGTCAGCGATACGTTGCCACCCTTGCTGAGGCTGACTCCCACGAGTCCTCCCATGTCGTCGCGTTCTGCTTGTCTCGAGGTCGTATCAGGATCAACGCCCCGAGGCTAGTACCCGGTTCCCCGCGACTACAGGGCTTCGAGCGCCTTGAGGTACTCGTTCAGGTCACGGGCGTCCGGCAGTCCGTTGACGACGGTCCAGCGGACCACGCCCTTCTCGTCGATGACGAAGGTGCCGCGCAGCGCGCAGCCCTTGTCCTCGGCGAAGACCCCGTAGGCGCGGGAGACCTCGCCGTGCGGCCAGAAGTCGGACAGCAGCGGGAAGTCCAGGCCCTCCTGGTCGGAGAAGACCCGCTGGGTGTGCATCGAGTCGGTGGAGACGGCGAGCAGCTGGACCTCGTCGTTCTGGAAGGCCGGCAGTTCGTCGCGGAGCGCGCCCAACTCGTCCGTGCAGACCCCGGTGAAGGCGAAGGGGTAGAAGAGCAGCACGACCTTCTTGGCACCCTCGAAGTCGGAAAGCCGCACGGTCCGGCCGTGCTGGTCCCGCAGTTCGAAGTCCGGGGCCTGGTCGCCGACGGCGAGCGCCATGGGGGACACACCTCTCTTGTGGACGGTGACGGAGCCCGCGCCCGGGCCCTGCCGCCAGTCTCGCACCGCGGCCCCCGCCGGGGCGCCGCGGCCCACGCCCAACGCATCGCGGTCCCGGCAAACGCACCGCGCCCCCGCGACGCTCGGTCACGGGGGCGCGGTGCGGCCTGCGGCGCTGCTCAGCGCTTGCCGGCTTTCGCCGTCTTGGGGGTCACCAGTCGACTGGCGGTCCAGTCCTTGGAGACGTTGACACTGCTGGTCTGGGCCAGGCCCGCGGTCTGCGCGGCCTCCCCGATGTCACTCGGCTCGACGTGCCCGTCACGGCCGGTCTTCGGGGTCATGAGCCAGATCTGGGCGCCCTCGTCGATGGCGGACGTGGCGTCGACCAGGGCGTCGGTCAGATCGCCGTCATCATCACGGAACCACAGGATGACGCCGTCGGCGACGTCGTCGTACTCCTCGTCCGCGAGCTCTTCGCCCGTGATCCCCTCAATACCCTCGCGGAGCTCATGGTCGACGTCGTCGTCGTAGCCGAGCTCCTGGACCACCTGTCCGGGCTCAAAACCAAGCCGGCTCGCCGGGTTGGTTTGCTCCTCCGCGTGGCCCGCGGTCGCGCTCACGCTCTGCCTCCTGTCATGGGGGTCGTCTTCCCGCTCCAGTGCGGGGTTATGGGCGGTAGTCCACACGGGCGCGGCGGATCGCGCAAGTACCCAGCCGCCCATCCCGCCCAAACGTTGACGTGTCACCGCAACCCGAACCGTGAGGGGTGACGTAGCTCACTCCACTATGCCAGGATTTCTACCCAATCGGCGCTGCGGTCGGTCGTACGTCCGACTGGGCGTAGAGTTGCCGTTTGGTCGAACGGCCACCGGACAGCCACGCGCGAGCCTCAAGAGGGTCTGCAAGAGGGGGGTCTGTCTCACTTAGTGGTGGTTACCACTCGGTAGAGATGACGTATCCCGAACGCGCGGTACACGATGGAGGCGGCGCGACCCAGCAGAGCAAGACCCTAGAAGCGAAGGAATAGCGTGGCTTCCGGATCAGATCGCAACCCGATCATCATTGGCGGCCTTCCCAGCCAGGTCCCGGATTTCGATCCCGAGGAGACGGCGGAATGGCTCGACTCGCTTGACGCCGCCATCGACGAGCGCGGACGTGAGCGCGCCCGCTACCTCATGCTCCGCCTGATCGAGCGGGCCCGCGAGCGGCGGGTCGCTGTGCCCGAGATGCGCAGCACGGATTACGTCAACACCATCGCGACCAAGGACGAGCCGTTCTTCCCCGGCAACGAGGACGTCGAGCGGCGCATCCTGAACGCGACCCGCTGGAACGCGGCGGTCATGGTGTCCCGGGCCCAGCGGCCGGGGATCGGCGTCGGCGGGCACATCGCCACCTTCGCTTCCTCCGCCTCCCTGTACGACGTGGGCTTCAACCACTTCTTCCGGGGCAAGGACGACGGCAAGGGAGGGGACCAGATCTTCTTCCAGGGTCACGCCTCCCCCGGCGTGTACGCCCGCGCCTTCCTGCTGGACCGGCTCTCCGAGACCCAGCTCGACGCCTTCCGCCAGGAGAGGTCCAAGGCGCCGTACGGCCTGTCGAGCTACCCGCACCCGCGTCTCATGCCGGACTTCTGGGAGTTCCCGACCGTCTCCATGGGCCTCGGCCCGCTGGGCGCGATCTACCAGGCCCGGATGAACCGCTACCTGCAGGCGCGCGGCATCGCCGACACCGAGCAGTCGCACGTGTGGGCGTTCCTCGGCGACGGCGAGATGGACGAGCCCGAGTCGCTCGGCCAGCTCTCTCTGGCCGCCCGCGAGGGCCTGGACAACCTCACGTTCGTCGTCAACTGCAACCTGCAGCGGCTCGACGGCCCGGTGCGCGGCAACGGCAAGATCATCCAGGAGCTGGAGTCGCAGTTCCGCGGCGCCGGCTGGAACGTCATCAAGCTGATCTGGGACCGCTCCTGGGACCCGCTGCTCGCCCAGGACCGCGACGGCGTGCTGGTGAACAAGCTCAACACCACGCCCGACGGCCAGTTCCAGACCTACGCCACCGAGACCGGCGCCTACATCCGCCGGCACTTCTTCGGTGACGACCACCGGCTGCGCGCGATGGTCGAGAACCTCACCGACGACCAGATCCTGCACCTGGGCCGCGGCGGCCACGACCACCGCAAGATCTACGCGGCGTACAAGGCGGCCCGTGAGCACAAGGGCCAGCCCACCGTGATCCTGGCCCAGACCGTCAAGGGCTGGACGCTCGGCCCGAACTTCGAGGGCCGCAACGCGACCCACCAGATGAAGAAGCTGACGGTCGAGGACCTCAAGCGCTTCCGCGACCGGCTGCACCTGCCGATCTCCGACAAGGAGCTCGAGTCCGGCGCCCCGCCGTACTACCACCCGGGCCGGAACTCCGAGGAGATCCAGTACATGCACGACCGGCGCAAGGGCCTGGGCGGTTACGTCCCGACCCGCGTCGTGCGCGCGAAGCCGCTGGCGCTGCCGGACGACAAGGCCTACGCGGCGACCCGCAAGGGCTCCGGCCAGCAGACGATCGCCACCACCATGGCCTTCGTCCGGCTGCTGAAGGACCTCATGCGGGACAAGGAGATCGGCAAGCGCTTCGTGCCGATCGCCCCGGACGAGTACCGCACCTTCGGCATGGACTCGCTCTTCCCGTCGGCCAAGATCTACAACCCGCTGGGCCAGACGTACGAGTCGGTCGACCGCGAGCTGCTGCTGGCCTACAAGGAGTCCCCCACCGGCCAGATGCTGCACGACGGCATCTCCGAGGCGGGCTGCACCGCCTCGCTGATCGCCGCCGGGTCCTCCTACGCCACCCACGGCGAGCCGCTGATCCCGGTCTACGTCTTCTACTCGATGTTCGGCTTCCAGCGCACCGGCGACCAGTTCTGGCAGATGTCCGACCAGCTGGCGCGCGGTTTCGTGCTGGGCGCCACGGCGGGCCGCACCACCCTCACCGGTGAGGGCCTGCAGCACGCCGACGGCCACTCGCACCTGCTGGCCTCGACCAACCCGGCCGTCGTCGCCTACGACCCGGCGTTCGGCTTCGAGCTCGCCCACATCGTCAAGGACGGCCTGCGCCGCATGTACGGCCAGCCCGCCCCCGGCGAGGACCCGAACGTCTTCTACTACCTCACCGTCTACAACGAGCCGATCGTCCAGCCGGCCGAGCCGCAGAACGTGGACGTCGAGGGCATCCTGAAGGGCCTGTACAAGTACCGGTCCGCCGAGGCGGGCGCGATCCCGGCGCAGATCCTGGCGTCCGGCGTCGCGGTGCCGTGGGCGCTGGAGGCGCAGAGGATCCTCGCCGAGGAGTGGAACGTCCGGGCCGACGTGTGGTCCGCGACCTCCTGGAACGAGCTGCGGCGTGACGCCGTGGAGGCCGAGGAGCACAACCTGCTCCACCCGGAGGAGGAGCAGCGCGTCCCGTACGTGACGCGGAAGCTCAGTGGCTCCGAGGGCCCCTTCGTGGCCGTGTCGGACTGGATGCGGGCCGTCCCGGACCAGATCTCCCGCTGGGTGCCCGGCACGTGGCAGTCGCTCGGCGCCGACGGCTTCGGCTTCGCCGACACCCGTGGCGCGGCGCGCCGGTTCTTCCACATCGACGCCCAGTCGGTGGTCCTCGGCGTGCTCACCGAGCTCGCCAGGGAAGGGAAGATCGACCGCTCGGTGCTGAAGCAGGCGATCGACCGCTACAAGCTGCTCGACGTCGCGGCCGCCGACCCCGGCGCCGCGGGCGGCGACGCGTAAGGCCGTCGCCCCACCCGGGGCCCCCGTCGCGACCACGCGGCGGGGGCCTCGGTCGTTCCCGGCTCCCCGCGGGCCCGGTCACCGGCCGGCCATCCGGAAGGCGCGGACCGTGTGCCGTGGCTCCGGGACCCCTGTGCCGGACGGGAACGTCGTGAAGTCGCCCTGGGGTGGCGCTGCCGGCGCTCCGGCGGGTCGTCACCGGCCCGCCGGACCGGTGGGCCGGCGACTTCGCGGACGTCCCCGGCGGCAGCGGCGCACGGGGTTCCGATGTCTGTGTCCGCGCGTTCGTGGACGAGACGTGCCCCGCGGAAGCCGCCTCCGGCCCATGGGCGCGGCTCGCCCGGATCGCGGCGAGTGGCGGGACCGCCCGCCGCGGCGGCCGGGGCGGCCCGGCAGCGAGCGCCGGAGTGGCCGGGGCTGCCCGGGCCGCGGCTGCCGCGGTCAGCACAAGGCCCAGGACGGTCAGTGCTGCCAGGGCGGTCAGTGCTGCCGGTACTGCGCCGTGCATGTGGATCACTCCCCCGTGGTGGCCGTGCTTCCACGGTGAACGGCGAGGCCCGGGGCCGCCAAGGGCCCCGGGCCTCGTTCACCCGGATAGGGGGTTCTCCGGCGTCAGATGTGCACGCCGCCGCCCGCGGCGTCCGCGTTGACGCCGCGCTTGGTCAGGAAGGCGATGGCCGCCGCGAAGGCGGCCACGACGCCGGCGACGGTGAAGGCGAGGCCCATTCCCGAAAGGAAGGTCTCATGGGTGACCTTCGTGACCAGCGCGACGACCTCGGCCGGGGTGTCCTTGGCGACCGGCGGCACACCGACCACGACCGCGTCGGCGGCCTGCGCCGCCTGCTCGCCCTTCAGCGGGGGCAGGCCCGCGGCGGCCCACTTCTCGGGCAGCACACCGTCCACCCGCGAGGCCATGACCGTGCCCAGCACGGCGGTGCCGAGGCTGCCGCCCACCTGCATCGCGGAGCCCTGGAGGCCGCCGGCCACGCCCGACAGCTCCAGCGGGGCGTTGCCGACGATGACGTCGGTGGCGCCGACCATCACGGGGGCCAGGCCGAGGCCCAGCAGTCCGAACCAGAGGGACATGACCGCTGTGCCGGAGTCGGCCTCGAGGCTCGTCATGCCGAACATGGCGACCGCCGTGAACACCATGCCGCCGACCAGCGGCACCCTGGGGCCGAACCTGGTGATCAGCGCGCCTGCGACGGGCGAGCTGACGATCATCATCGCGGTGAGCGGCAGCAGGTGGACGCCGCATTCCACCGCCGACATGCCGTGCACGTTCTGCAGGTAGAAGGTGACGAAGAACAGGCCGCCCAGGAAGGCGAAGGCCATCAGCACCATCAGCGCGGTGCCCGCGGACAGCGGCACCGAGCGGAACATCCGCAGCGGGATCAGCGGCTCGGCGGACTTGTTCTCCCAGAGCGCGAACAGTACGAAGAGCAGCACCGAGCCGACCAGGAAGCCCAGCGTCAGCGGATCGCCCCAGCCCCACTCAGGTGCCTTGATCAGGCCCCACACCAGGCCGAACATCGCGCCGGAGAGCAGCACGATGCCTGGGATGTCGAAGGACCGCGGGGCGTTCTCGGCGCGTACGTCCTTCAGGATGACCAGGCCCATGGCGAGCGCGACCAGGCCCACGGGCACGTTGATGAAGAAGACCGATTCCCAGTTGACGTGCTCGACGAGCAGCCCGCCCGCGATCGGTCCGGCGGCGGTGGAGGCGCCGATGACCATGCCCCAGATGCCGATGGCCATGTTGAGCTTCTCGGCCGGGAAGGTGGCGCGCAGCAGGCCGAGCGCGGCGGGCTGCAGCAGCGCGCCGAAGACGCCCTGCAGGACGCGGAGCGCGATCACCATGCCGACGCCGCTGGACACGCCGATCAGGCCGGAGGTGAGGGCGAAGCCCGCGAGGCCGACGAGGAAGGTCTGGCGGTGGCCGAACCGGTCGCCGAGCTTGCCCGCGGTGATCAGGGAGACCGCCAGGGCCAGCATGTAGCCGGTGGTGATCCACTGGATCTGCTCGCGGGAGGCGCCCAGGTCGGCCTGGATGGCCGGGTTGGCGACGGCGACGATCGTGCCGTCCAGCGCCACCACCATGACGCCGACGGCGACCGAGAACAGGGTCAGCCAGGAGTGACCGCGGAGGGATTTCTTGGAAGGCGCCGGTATCGGTTCCGGGGCCTTGTCGGTGACGACGGAGCCTTGGGTCATGGGCAGGAGAATATGGCAGAGACTGACAAGTGACCAAAGCAGACATGCGCTGGTAACTGACAGGTTGCACGGAAAGTATCGTGGCCCCAACGGAGGTGGACGGCAGATGAAGCACGCGACGTGCGCGGCACCCGTGTGCGGGCTGCGCGAACGCAAGAAGCGGCGCACGCGCGACGCCCTCATACGGGCGGCGATCGAGCTGTTCGTCGTCAAGGGGTACGAGCGCACGACCGTCGACGAGATCGCCGCGGAGGTGGAGGTCTCGCAGCGCACCTTCTTCCGCTATTTCGCGGGCAAGGAGGAGGTCGCGCTCGCACTGGAGGACATCGTCGAGGCGGCCTTCGTCGGCGCGGTGGCCGAGCGCCCGGCCGGCGAGGCCCCCTTCGAGGCGCTGCGCGCGGCGCTGAACGAGTCCTGGCACAGCATCGGCGCCGTCATCGCCGCCGTCGTACCGCTGCCCACGTACATGGCGATGTACCGGGTGATCGAGTCGACGCCGACGCTGCTGTCCGCGCAGATGCGCCACTCGGCGCTCGTCGAGGAGCAGCTGGCCTCGGTCATCGCCGCCCGCGAGGGCCTGGACCCGGCCGACCCGCGGCCGCGGGTGCTGGTGTCGGCCGTAGGCGGGGTCATCCGGGCGGCGCAGCGCCTGTGGGGCAACGGCGACGAGACCACTGTGGAGTCCATCCGCCGGATCACCGAGGAGCATCTCGACCTGCTGGTCCCGGTCCTGGCGCAGCCCTGGGACGAACACCGCGGTCTGTCCGGAATCTCCCTGCTCCAAACGTGACGTGAGTCACTGCGTGCTCCGGGCGGTGTACGGCGTCTCCTAGGGTGTCCCCCAGTGAACCTCGCCGACGAGCGATTCAGCTCCCCCTCCCTGCGCGCCTTCCTGGCCCTTGCCGTGGTCTTCGTGATGCTGGCGACCACCGGCTGGACCGTGCTGCGCCACCACGAGGGCGGCGGGAACGCGCTGTCGGTGGCCACCGCCGCGTGGCGGCACGGCTCGGTGGGCGGGCGTCCGCTCCCCGACCCCCAGGCGGCCCCGGGCGTCATCGCGCGCTTCTTCGGCGCGATCGGACCGGAGTCGGGCAAGCGGCTCGCCGACCGCTACCCGCTCGTCGTGGGCAACCTCGACGGCGCCCCGCTCACGCTGCGCTACCAGGCCAACCGGCGCTCGCTCGTCACGGCCCGCGCCGAGGAGACCGCCCGCTCGCACAGCCCCGAACTGACCGCAGAGGGCCGCCAGGACGCCGCGCAGCGGGCCGACCGCTACGCCTCCCTGCTCGCCGGCGGACGACAGATCCTCGCCTTCGATCCCACCGGCCGCGGCCGGGCCGCCGAGGTCTTCGGCGACCTCGGCGACGCCGAGCGCGTGGCGCTCGTCGTGCCCGGCGTCGACACCGACGTGCTCTCTTTCGAACGTGCGGCCGATCCCACCCGCGCCCCGGTCGGGATGGCGCGTTCCCTGTACTCCGCCGAGCGTGCCGCAGCCCCCCGCACGCGCACGGCGGTCATCGCCTGGGCCGACTACACCACCCCGCAGGGCGTCGGGCTGGACGCCTCCACCGGGGAGCTGGCCGAGCAGGGCGCCGTCCGGCTGGCCGCGCTGGTACGGGCGCTGCCGGCCCGCGGCCACGTCGCGCTGTTCTGCCACTCCTACGGCTCGGTGCTGTGCGGGGTCGCCGCCCCCGAACTGCCGCACGGCCGGGTCTCCGACATCATCGTCCTCGGCAGCCCCGGGATGCGGGTGGACAAGGCGGCCGACCTCGGCACGACCGCCCGGGTGTGGGCGACACGCGACAGCACCGACTGGATCAGCGACGTACCGCACATGGAGTTCGCCGGGCTCGGGCACGGCGCCGACCCCGTCTCCCGATCCTTCGGCGCCCGTGTGGTGACCTCCGATGCCGCCGAGGGGCACGCGGGGTACTTCCGCGCCGGCACCGACAGCCTCGCCAACTTCACCAGCATCGCCCTCGGCCGCTACGCGCACGTCCGGTGCGCCCCCGGCAGCGACTGCACGGCGGACATGGCCTAGTCCGGCCGTGCCCGGCCGGTTCCCGAAACGACGACGCGGCCTACCATGACCCGTATGGGTGACGTATTGGCCGGATCCAACGCCGTATGGGAGTTCGACGCCGATGCGGTGCTCATCCGTTACGAGCGGGGCATGCGCAACTCGAAGCTGTTGCAGACCCTGGCGCGGCGGCGCCTGCCGTACGCGGCCCTGTCGGGCGTGGAGCTCGCCCCGTGGCGGCGGGGCACGGTCGTGCTGCGCGCGCTTCCGCGGCAGGGCGCCGATCCGCTGATGGTGGCCGCGCGGGGCCAGCTCAAGGAGATCTCCGACCCCTACCGTCTGGTGCTGCCCGCCGAGCGGGAGCTGCTGGCCGAGTACTACGCCGAGCAGCTGCTCTCCGCGATCACCGCCGCCGGGGGCGGCGCGGACGCCGGCCCCGCCCCTCGGCACCTGGTGGAGGCGCCCTCGGCGCCCCTGTCGTTCAAGGCCTACGACGGCAAGGCCTCCTTCGACGGCGAGACGGTGTCCTTCCGCTGGTTCTGGACCGGCGCCTCGACCGCCAAGTGGAAGGCAGGTGACCAGCACTTCCCGGTCAGCGAGCTGTCCGGGGTGGACTGGCGCTCCCCCGAGATGCTCGGCGGCCATCTGCGGCTGCTGCCGCGTGACGGCGACGGCCGCGGCGCCGGCAACCCGGACGACGACCCGGCCACCGTGGTCTTCGGTCTGGGCTACGGGCTCGTCCACGAGTCGCTGCCGCTCGCGGCGGCGGTCGTCGCGGCGATCCAGCGGACCGCGCGGACACGGCCCGCCCCGGACCGCGACAGCTACTCGCGCGCCGCCGACGTCGAGGACATGTCCGGGTAGCGGTCACCCGCGACCTGCCCCGCGATCGGCTCCAACCGCCCCAGCTCGCCCTCGTCCAGCACGATCCGCGTCGCCGCCACGTTCTCCCGCACCCGCTCGGCCCTGCGCGTACCCGGAATCGGCACGACGGCCAGCCCGTGCACCCGCGCCCGCTGCTGCACCCACGCCAGGGCGATCTGGGCGGGCGTGGCGCCGTGCGCCGTCGCGATCTCGCGCAGCGGCTCCAGCAGGTCCAGGTTGCGCTTGGCGTTCTCCCCGGAGAAGCGGGGCTGGTACTGCCGGAAGTCGTCCGCGGACAACTGCGAGGCGTCCTGGAAGGAGCCGGTGAGGAACCCGCGGCCCAGCGGGGAGTACGGCACGAGGGCCACGCCCAGGTCGGCGGCGGCACCAGTCAGCGATATCTCCACGTCACGGCTGAACAGCGACCACTCCGACTGCACGGCCGCGACCGGGTGCACGGCGTGGGCCTCGCGCAGTTCGGCCCCGGTCACCTCCGACAGGCCCAGGTGCCTGACCTTCCCCGCCCGCACGAGTTCGGCCATCGCGCCGACGGACTCGGCCAGCGGCACGGCGGGGTCGCGGCGGTGCATGTAGTACAGGTCGATGACGTCCACGCCGAGGCGGCGCAGGCTGCCGTCGACGGCCTGCCGGATGTACTCCGGGTCGTTGCGCACACCCCGGTGATGCGGATCGTCGGCCTTGCGTTCGATGCCGAACTTGGTGGCCAGGGTGATCTCGTCCCGGTGCGCGCGGACGAAGGGCGCGATGAACTCCTCGTTGGCGCCCAGGCCGTATATGTCGGCGGTGTCGAAGAGCGTGACCCCGAGGTCCAGTGCCGCCTCCAGGGTGGCGCGGGCGGGGGCCTCGTCGGTGGGGCCGTAGAACTCGCTCATGCCCATGCAGCCCAGGCCCTGCACACCGACCAGGGGGCCATCCGTACCGAGCGCGACCTTGGCGATCGGTTTGCTGTTGTCGCTCATGCCTTTCATGCCCTCTCCGGCGCCCGACGGGCGTCAGCGTAGGTGTCGATCTTGTGGTCGAGGACCGCGAGGGTGTCCCGCAGCTCGGCGATCCGCCGCCGCACGTCGCGCCGGGTCGACTCCAGGAGCTCCCGGCGGGCGCAGAGGGTCTGGTCCCCCAGCCGCACCAGTTCGGCGTAGCGGACCATGTCCGCGACCGGCATCCCCGTCAGCCGCAGCTTGCCGACGAAGGCCAGCCAGTCGAGGTCCCGGTTGGTGAAGCGGCGCTGCCCGGTGGCCGAGCGGTCGACGTGGGGCATCAGCCCGATGCGCTCGTACCAGCGCAGCGTGTGGGCGCTCAGACCGGTGATGTCCGCCACCTCGCTGATCGTGTAGCGGTCCCTGCCGTCCGGGAGCGGGTGCCGTGCACCCTCGGAGCAGCTGAGCACGCTGCCGGGCTCACTCTTGGCCACCTGCGTCACGGTCATAGCCTCCACGCTAAAACCCTGGAGTGCACTCCAGGCAAGGCCATTCGTTAGGCTCGCGGTCATGCGGAGCCTGAGCAGCCTGAGCGCGATCGAGAACTGGCCTGTCCCGACGGCCGCGGCGGCGGTCGTGCGCCGTGACGGCACGGTCGTCGGGTCGTACGGCGAGACGGGGCGGCGCTTCCGGCTGGCCTCGGTGACCAAGCCGCTGTCCGCCTACGCGGCGCTGGTCGCGGTCGAGGAGGGCGCGATCGAGCTCGACGAGGCGGCCGGCCCCGAGGGCTCGACCGTACGGCATCTGCTCGCCCACGCCTCCGGCCTCGCCTTCGACGAGCACCGGGCCATGGCGGCCCCCGGCACGCGGCGGATCTACTCCAACGCCGGCTTCGACGCGCTGGCCGACCACATCGCCAAGGCCAGCGGGATCCCGTTCGCCGAGTACCTGCGGCAGGCGGTGCTGGAGCCGCTCGGCATGCGGGCCACAGACTGCCCGGGTTCGGCGGCCGCGGGCGCGGTATCCACCGTCGACGACCTGGTCCGCTTCGCCGCGGAGCTGCAGGCGCCGCGACTGCTGGCCCCGCAGACCGTCGCCGCGGCGACCTCCGTCGCCTTCCCCGGCCTGAAGGGCGTGCTGCCCGGCTACGGCGGCCAGAACCCCAATGACTGGGGCCTGGGCTTCGAGATCCGGGGCCGCAAGTCACCGCACTGGACGGGCGCCGCGTCCTCCCCCCGCACCTTCGGCCACTTCGGCCAGTCCGGCACCTTCCTGTGGGTCGACCCCGAAGCCGGCGTCGCCTGTGTCGTCCTGACGGACCGCGACTTCGGCGAGTGGGCCCTGCCGGTGTGGCCGGCGCTCACGGACGCGGTGCTGGCAGAGGTCTGACCGGCGCCGCGGGAGAACGGCCGCCGTGCCGGACCGGCGCGGACCGGGCGGTGACCGTCATAGGGCCCCGGCCGGGTCGGGCCCCGTCAACGGGGCACGGCGCCGACCGCCTCGCCGGACCGCCCCGCGCTGCGGCGCCGGCGGGACGGCCCCCCGGAGCCTCCGCGCCGAGCCACGGAGCGCGCAGGTGAGGGGTCCGTGCCATCCATCCGCCCGGATAAGGCAGGCTTGTACCCGTGCCAGAACCCGCGCTCAACGCATTCGACCCCGCCCGCGACCACCCGCACTCCGCCACGCTGAGGAGGCTGGAGAAGTCCGCGGGGCGCCTGGCTGCGGCCGCGATCGCGCGGATGGACGGACAGCTGCCCTGGTACCGGGCCATGCCCCCGGAGAACCGCTCGTGGATCGGGCTGGTGGCCCAGGCGGGGATCGCGGCCTTCACGGAGTGGTTCCGCCACCCGGAGACCCCGCAGGCGATCAGCACCGACGTCTTCGGCACCGCCCCGCGCGAGCTGACCCGGGCGATCTCGCTACGCCAGACGGTGGAGATGGTGCGCACCACCATCGAGGTCATGGAGTCGGCGATCGACGAGGTCGCGGCCCCCGGAGACGAGTCCGTGCTGCGCGAGGCGCTGCTGGTGTACGCGCGGGAGATCGCCTTCGCGACGGCCCAGGTGTACGCGCAGGCCGCCGAGGCACGCGGCGCCTGGGACGCCCGGCTGGAGTCCCTGGTGGTCAACGCGGTGCTCTCCGGCGAGGCGGACGAAGGCGTGCTGTCGCGGGCGGCGGCGCTCGGCTGGAGCTCCCCCGACAACATCGTGGTGGTGCTCGGCACGGCGCCGAACGGCGACAGCGAGCTCACCGTCGAGGCGATCCGGCGGGCGGCGCGCCACGCCAAGCTGCAGGTGCTGACCGGAGTGCTCGGGGACCGGCTGATCGTGGTCGCGGGCGGCGACGGCGAACCGCTGCGGGTCGCCAAGGCGCTGATCGGGCCGTTCGCGCCCGGGCCCGTGGTGGCCGGGCCCGTGGTCGGGGACCTCCTCGCGGCCTCGAAGTCCGCCCAGGCGGCGGCCGCGGGCCTGCGGGCGTGCGCCGCCTGGCCCGACGCGCCGCGCCCGGTGCTCGCCGACGACCTGCTCCCCGAGCGCGCGATGGCGGGCGACCGACACGCCCGCGATCAGCTGGTGGAGGAGATCTACAGGCCGTTGGAGGAAGCTGGTTCGGCACTGCTGGAGACGCTGTCCGTCTACCTCGAACAGGCCTCGTCGCTGGAAGGAGCCGCCCGGATGTTGTTCGTTCACCCCAACACCGTTCGCTATCGGCTCCGGCGTGTGACGGACGTCACCGGGTGGTCGCCCTCGGACGTACGCTCCGCCTTCACCCTACGCATCGCTCTCATCCTGGGCCGACTCTCCGAGTCCGGGCAGACACCCTAGATGCGCTCGGAGCCTTTGTGGGACACCAACAAATCGCCCGTCGGTTCTTGGTCCCTGTCCCCACGGGCGGGGATCGCCCCGCGCAGGAGAGAGTTGAAAGCGTGCTCGTACTCGTCGCTCCCGGCCAGGGCGCCCAGGCCCCCGGCTTCCTGAACCCCTGGCTCGAACTCCCCGGTGTCGCCGGCCGTCTCGACGGTCTGTCCGCGACCGCCGGTCTCGACCTCACCCGCTTCGGCACCACAGCGGACGCCGAGGAGATCCGTGACACCGCCGTCGCCCAGCCCCTGCTGGTCGCGGCCGGACTGCTCGCGGCGGAGCAGCTGTTCGGCGACACGGCCGCCGCGCGGTCCGCGCTGGGCGCCGTGGCCGGTCACAGCGTCGGTGAGATCACGGCGGCGACCGTCGGCGGCGTACTGAGCGCCGAGTCGGCGATGACCTTCGTCCGCACCCGCAGCACCGCGATGGCCCAGGCCGCCGCGGTCACCGAGACCGGCATGGCGGCCGTGCTCGGCGGGGACCCGGAGGCGGTCGTCGCCCACCTGGAGAAGCTCGGGCTCACCCCGGCGAACATCAACGGCGCCGGACAGATCGTGGCGGCCGGCACGGCCAAGCAGCTCGCCGAGCTGGCCTCGGACAAGCCGGAGAAGGCGCGGGTCATCCCGCTGAAGGTGGCGGGCGCGTTCCACACCCACCACATGACTCCGGCCGTGGCCGTGCTGGAGGAGCTGTCGCAGACGCTGGCGGTCTCCGACCCGGCGCTGCCGTACGTGTCCAACACCGACGGCACGGTCGTGCGCTCGGGCGCCGAGATCGTCTCCCGCCTGGTGTCCCAGGTGTCCAACCCGGTCCGCTGGGACCTGTGCATGGAGACCTTCAAGGAACTCGGCGTCACCGCGATCATCGAACTGGTCCCGGGTGGCACCCTGGTGGGCCTGGCCAAGCGCGCGCTGCCCGGCGTCACGACCCTGGCCCTGAAGACCCCCGACGACCTCGAGGCCGCCCGCGTGATCGTGGCCGAGCACGGCACCCAGGAATAGGAGTCCCCGCACACATGGCGAAGATCAGGCCCAGCAAAGGCTCCCCGTACGCGCGCATCATGGGCGTCGGCGGCTACCGGCCGACCCGCGTGGTGCCCAACGAGGTGATCCTGGAGAACATCGAGTCCAGCGACGAGTGGATCCGCTCGCGCTCCGGCATCGCCTCCCGGCACTGGGCCGGCCCGGACGAGACCGTAGCCGAGATGTCGATCACCGCCGCGGGCAAGGCCATCGCCGACGCGGGGATCTCGGCCGAGGACATCGAGGGCGTCATCGTCGCCACCGTCTCGCACTTCAAGCAGACCCCGGCCGTCGCGACCGAGATCGCGCACCGGATCGGCGCGGGCAAGCCGGCCGCCTTCGACATCTCGGCGGGCTGCGCGGGCTTCACCTACGCGGTGACCCTCGCCAAGGGCATGGTCTCCGAGGGCAGCGCGAAGCACGTCCTGGTGATCGGCGTCGAGCGGCTGAGCGACCTGACGGACAAGACGGACCGCGCCACCGCCTTCCTCTTCGGCGACGGCGCGGGCGCCGTGATCATCGGCCCCGCCGACGAGCCCGAGATCGGCCCCACCGTCTGGGGCTCGGAGGGCGACAAGGCGGGCACCATCACCCAGACCGTGCCGTGGGACCGCTTCCGCGTGGGCGACGTCGCGCAGCTGCCGGTGGCCGAGGACGGGGAGCTGAAGTTCCCCGCGATCACCCAGGAGGGTCAGACCGTCTTCCGCTGGGCGGTGTTCGAGATGGCCAAGGTGGCCCAGCAGGCGCTGGACGCCGCCGGGATCACCGCGGACGACCTGGATGTCTTCATCCCGCACCAGGCCAACATGCGCATCATCGACTCGATGATCAAGGCGCTCAAGCTGCCGGAGCACGTCGCTGTCGCCCGCGACGTCGAGACCACCGGCAACACCTCCGCCGCGTCGATTCCGCTCGCGATGGAGCGCCTGCTCGCCACCGGTCAGGCCAAGAGCGGCGACACGGCACTGATCATCGGGTTCGGGGCAGGGCTGGTCTACGCCGCCACTGTCGTTACCCTCCCCTAGGCAACACTCACGCGGCGCGCACTCCCGCCCGCCGCAGCCCGCAGTAACCAGCACGAAGAAGGAGAGCGCCACCATGGCCACCCAGGAAGAGATCGTCGAGGGTCTCGCGGAGATCGTGAACGAGATCGCCGGCATCCCGACCGAGGACGTCCAGCTGGACAAGTCCTTCACCGACGACCTGGACGTCGACTCGCTGTCCATGGTCGAGGTCGTCGTCGCCGCCGAGGAGCGCTTCGAGGTCAAGATCCCGGACGACGACGTCAAGCAGCTGAAGACCGTCGGCGACGCCGTCGACTACATCCTCAAGGCCCAGGCCTGAGACTGAACCACCCCAGGACGACGTGTCTGTCGCCCGCCCTTCTAGACGTGGAGAGACAATCCCTGTGAGCCCGACCAATCACTCCGTGGTCGTCACCGGTATCGGCGCAACCACTCCGCTGGGCGGGGACAGCGCGTCGACCTGGGAAGGGTTGACCGCCGGACGTTCCGGCGTCCGACCCTTGGAGCAGGACTGGGCCGCCGAGCTGTCGGTGCGCATCGCCGCACAGATCGCCGTCGAGCCGCTGGAGGTCCTGCCCCGCCCGGTCGCCCGCAAGTTGGACCGTTCGGCGCAGTTCGCCCTGATCGCCACCCGTGAGGCCTGGGCCGACGCCGGCTTCACCGCCAAGGCCGGCGAGGACAGCTCGGTCGACCCCGACCGCCTGGGCACGGTCATCGCCTCCGGCATCGGCGGCGTCACCACGCTGCTCGACCAGTACGACAACCTCAAGAACTCCGGCCCGCGCAAGGTGTCCCCGCACACCGTGCCGATGCTGATGCCGAACAGCCCCTCGGCCAACGTCAGCCTCGAGGTCAACGCCCGCGCCGGTGTGCACACCCCGGTCAGCGCCTGCGCGTCCGGCGCCGAGGCCGTCGGCTACGCGTACGAGATGATCCGCTCCGGCCGCGCCGACGTCGTGGTGGCCGGCGGCACCGAGGCGGCCGTGCACCCGCTGCCGATCGCCGCGTTCGCCAACATGATGGCGATGTCCAAGAACAACGACGACCCGCAGGGCGCCTCCCGCCCGTACGACAAGGGCCGTGACGGCTTCGTCCTCGGCGAGGGCGCGGGCGTCGTCGTCCTGGAGTCGGCCGAGCACGCCGCCAAGCGCGGTGCCCGGGTCTACGCCGAGGTGCTGGGCCAGGGCCTGTCCTCGGACGCCCACCACATCGCGCAGCCGGAGCCCACCGGCCGCGGCATCGCCGCCGCGCTGGAGCAGCTGATCGCCGCGACCGGCCTGGACCTGGCGCAGATCGCGCACCTGAACGCGCACGCGACCTCCACCCCGCAGGGTGACGTCGCCGAGGTCAAGGCACTGCGCAAGGTGCTCGGCGAGCACCTCGACCACGTGGCCATCTCCGCCACCAAGTCGATGACCGGTCACCTGCTCGGTGGCGCCGGCGGCATCGAGACGGTCGCCACCGTCCTCGCCCTGTACCACCGGATCGCCCCGCCGACGATCAACATCACCGAGCTGGACGAGGACATCGACCCCGGTCTGGTCTCCACCGAGGCCCGGAAGCTGCCCGAGGGCCCGATCGTGGCCATCAACAACTCCTTCGGCTTCGGCGGCCACAACGTGGTCATGGCCTTCAAGGCCTGAGCCGTACGGCACCTCTGAGGGCCGGTCAGCCGCTCGCGCGGCGACCGGCCCTCGGTCGTCTCCCGGCTCAGGGGCAGCCGACGACCTGCCCGGCCCAGGAGAGCCCGCCGCCGAAGCCCAGCAGCAGCACGGGGGCGCCCGGGGTGAGCTCGCCGCGCTCGACGAGCTTGGAGAAGGCGAGCGGCACCGAGGCCGCGGAGGTGTTGCCGGAGTCGACGACGTCACGGGCCACCACCGCCTGCGGGGCACCCAGTTCCCGCACGACGGCCTCGATGATCCGCAGGTTGGCCTGGTGCGTCACGATGCCGCCGAGCTCGCCCGCCGCGACGCCGGCACGGCGGCAGGCCTCCTCGGCGATCGGGGCGAGGGTCGTGGTGGCCCAGCGGAAGACCGCCTGGCCGTCCTGGGCGAAGCGGGGCTGCCAGGAGCCGGCCAGCCGCACCGCGTCGGCGCGGGTGGGGTCCGAGCCCCACACGACCGGGCCGACGCCGGGGAGCGCCCCCGCAGCGGCGTCGGTGGCGCTGAGGACGGCCGCGCCGGCGCCGTCGCCCAGCAGGACACAGGTGCTGCGGTCGCTCCAGTCGGTGAGGTCGGACATCTTCTCGGCGCCGATGACCAGGGCGTGCCGGGCGGCGCCGGCCCGGACGGAGTGGTCTGCGGCGGCGAGCGCCGTGGTGAAGCCCGCGCACGCGTTGTTGAGGTCGTAGGAGGCCGGCGCGGTCATGCCGAGCCGGGCCGCGACCTGGGCGGCGGTGCTGGGGGAGCGGTCCATGGCGCTGGAGGTGGCCACGACGACCAGGTCGATCTCGGAAGGGTCCAGGCCCGCCGCGGCGAGTGCCTTGCCGGCGGCGGCGGCGGCCATGTCGGCGACCGTCTCGTCCTCGCCGGCGATGTGCCGGGTGGCGATGCCGGTGCGCTGCCTGATCCAGGCGTCACTGGTGTCGACCATGGCTGCCAGGTCGTCGTTGGTGAGGACGCGGTGCGGCTGGTGGTGCCCCACGGCGGCGATACGGGATGCAGTCATGGCGGAACTATAGCGACCGACCGATCGGACTCTAAATCTGGAGAGGTGGTTACGATGGCGGGATGAGCCCACGAAAGTCCGCCGCCGAGGCACGGCACACCCGCGAGCGGATCATCGAACGCAGCGTCGCGGTCGCCTCCGTGGAGGGGCTGGAAGGCCTCACGATCGGTCGGCTCGCGGCCGACCTCGGCATCAGCAAATCCGGGCTGCTCGGCCACTTCGGCACCAAGGAGGCGCTGCAGATCGCCGCCCTGCGGCGGGCATCGGAGATCTTCACCAGGGCCGTGTGGGTGCCCGCCTCGGGGGCCTCCCCGGGCCTCGCCCGGCTGACCGCGATCTGCGAGGCCTGGGTCACCTACCTCGACCGCGAACGCGAGGCCTTCCCCGGCGGGTGCCTGTTCACCGCCTCCGCCGTGGAGTTCGACGGCCGCGAGGGGCCGGTACGGAACGCGGTCGCCCGGCTCTACGCCGTCTGGCGGCGCCGGCTGAACCGCGACATCCGGGCCGCCGTGGAACACGGCGACCTGCCCCCGGACACCGACCCGGAACAGCTCGTCTTCGAGCTGCACGGGATCTACTTCTCCCTCAACCACGCCGTCCAGCTCTTCGGCGACCGCGGCGCCCCCGACCGCGCCCGGCGTGCGCTGCGGCGCGTACTGAGCTGACGAATCAGCCCTTCGGGGGGATTGAACCCATCCCCCGGATGGCCGCGTGCGGCGCCGCGCACCATCGTGAGCATGAGCATCTGGCTAAGAGGCCGCCCGGGTAGGTGGGGTGGACCGAGGAGCGGGTGGAGGGCCGAGTCCGGCACGGCGGAGAGAGACGCAGCGGAGCTGCGGCGACCGACGACAACGCCGCCAGGCGAGAGCCATCGACCCGCGACGCCGCCCCGCCCATCCGCGCGGACTCTCAGGGCGGCCGGCCTCACGGCGGTCGCGGCGCTGACGGTGCTGGTGCCGGGGGCGGCCGGGGGGACGGCGCACGCGCACGACCGGCCGGGGCCACCGGGCCCGCCCGTGGTCCGGTACCTGCCCGACGGGACCCTGCGGGTGGAGGTCGGCGGCGGCGCCGTCCGGGTCGAGACCACCCGTGACGGGGAGACACACGCCCGGGTCACCCACGGCGCGGACACCGTGGAGGCCCGGACGGGAAAGCACGGCTCGTCCGCGACCGTCCGGCGGCGGCACTGCCCCGCGTACGAGTCGACGGTGAAGGCCCGTACGGGCAGCGGCGGTTCACGGGCCTCGGTGTCCTGGAGGCAGCCCTGCGCGCCCGCGCCGCGCCCCACACCCACCCCTCCCCCACCGCCCCCTCCCCCACCGCCGCCCCCTCCCCCACCGCCGCCCCCAGCCCCAGCCGCTCCGAAACCCACCCCGCCCCCACCGCCGGCTCCGACGCCCACGCCGACCCCGCCCCCGACGCCCACGCCGACTCCCGCACAGCGCGCGGAACTCCCGCCCGTCGCCTACCGCAAAGCGAGCGCGCCGCCCCCGCCCCAGGGGCCGAGCATCGTCCACCTGATGCTGCTCGTCACGGCCCCGGCGGTCCTGTCCGCCGCAGCGCTCAAGCCCCGCTCCCAAGCCCGCTCTCGGAGGTGACCGATGTCGGACTGGCTCGTCCTGGGCATCGTGATGGCCGCGGCCTGCGCCGTGGTGCTGACCATCGTGCTCATCAACCAGCGCCGTATCGGCGATGACGACGACCCCTCGGAGACCCCCGACGTCATCGAGTACATGACGATGATGATCGGCGTGGTGTACGCCATCGTCCTCGGCCTCGCCATCGCCGGCGTGTGGGAGGCGCGCGGCGCCGCCGAGGACACCCTGCACCGCGAGACCCAGGCCCTGCACGAGGTACGGCAGCGCGTCCAGGTCTACCCGGCCGACGTGCGCGACCAGGTGCACGCCGACGTGGACGCGTACGTCTCCTACGTCGCGCGCACCGAACTGCCCCACATGCTCGAGCACGGGGAGAACACCCGCCGCGGCTCGGAACTCCTGGACCGGCTGCGCCGCGACGTGACGGGCTTCGAACCGCGCACCCCGCTGGCCAACCAGGCGTACCAGCCGATCGTCGACCAGGTCGCGGCCGTCGACGACGCGCGCACCGCGCGCGGCGAGAACGCCGGACCGACCATGCCGGGGGTGGTGTGGTTCGGCCTGGTCACCGGCGCCCTCGTCGCGGTCGGGCTGATCTTCGGCCTGCAGATCAGGCGCTCCCGACGCGAACTCGTCCTCGCCGGGCTCTACAGCGCCCTGATCGCCTTCCTTCTCTTCCTCATCTGGGACCTGGACGCCCCCTTCGGCCGGGACGCGGTCGAGGCGGCCGCGTCCTTCACCAGCCTCTTCCCGCACATCAGCTGATCACTTCTCGAAACTCGCGAAGTACGAGGCGGCCATGTCCTCCTCGCCGTGCCCGAGTTCGGCCGCGCGGCGGAAACGTTCGGCGCCGGCCGCTGCCACGTCGAGCCGGACGCCGACAAACTCCCCCGCCTCCACGATCAGCCGGGCGTCCTTCTCCGCGGTCCGCACGCCGAAGCTGGGGGCGAAGTCGCCGGCCAGGATCGACGCCCCCTTGGCCTGCAGATAGCCCATGTCGAGGGGGCCGCCGGAGACGGCCTTGAGGAAGTCCGCGGCGTCCACGCCGAGGCCCTTCGCCAGCGCGAGGGCCTCGGCGGTGCCATGGGTGACGGTCAGCACCCAGCTGTTGATCACCAGCTTCAGGCGGCTGGCCGTGCCCTCGGCCGCGTCCTCCCCCACCCACACGGTGCGGCTGCCGATCGCGTCGAAGACCGGCGCGACCCGCTGCCGGGCCTCCTGCGGCCCGGCGGCCAGCACCAGGAGCTGCCCGTTCTCCGCGGGCTGCCGGGTGCCCAGCACGGGCGAGTCGAGGTACACGATGCCGTGCTCGCGGGCGAACTGCACGAACGCCCCCGGGGCGCCCACGCCCGCGGTCGTGGCCTGCGCCCAGACCGCGCCCTTGCGCAGGCCCGGCGCCGCCTGCCGCATGGTGTCGAGGGCGGAGTCCGCGTCGAACAGGATGGTCAGCACCACGTCGGCGCCGTCCACCGCCTCCGCGGGGGTGTCGGCGACGCGTGCGCCGTCCTTGCCGAGCGGTTCGGCCTTCTCCTTCGTACGGTTCCACACACGGACGTCGAGGCCCGCCCTGACGAGGTTGCGGGCCATCGCGGCACCCATGATGCCGGTGCCCAGGACTGCTACTGAGGTGGTGTCGGACATGACTGCCACGGTACGACGGACCCATCCGCAGCGCTCGCGGCGCCGCAGGCCGGACGCCGGACGCTGCAAGCCGGAGGGTGCGCCCCGCGCCAGGGCGCGGCCTGCGGCCGCCGGCGTCCCCGCAGCCCTCCGCGGTCGCGGACGGCCGGTACGGACGCCTGGCGACGGTGACCGCCGCGCCGGTGGGTCGCCCGGTCCGGCAGCCCGCGCACGCCCCCTGCGTCACGACCGTAGACCGCCAGGTGGTGCGAGGACCCCAAAAATCCGCCTCCCCAAGGACACGGGCGCCGCCCTCTCCCCGAGGCCACCGGTGCGCGCCCTGGCGGCGGCCCCCGGACCAGCGGCCTCCGCGCGGGTCGCCTCGACCTCGCGTGCCCCGGGCAGCGGGGTCGGGGCCCCGGGGCATGGGCAGGAGACCGACGTCGGCACGAGCGGGGTGAGGACACCCGGCGCGGCCCCGCCCGCCGGCGCGCGGATCTCGACGCGGCAGGACGGGACGGTGCGCCTCACGCCGCGGGGAGGAGCCGCGTCCTAGGCTCACCGGGCGGGACCCCGGCCAGGAGGAGTGAGCACCGGACTTGACGACGTCGATCTGCCTGTTCACCGCCGACCTGCGGCTGCACGACAACCCTGTCCTGCGGGCCGCCCTGGACTCCGCGGAACAGGTCGTGCCCCTGTTCGTGCTCGACGAGGCCATCGAGGCCGCGGGCTTCGCCACCCCCAACCGCGCCGCGTTCCTCGCGGACTGCCTCGCCGACCTGGACGCGGGGCTGCGCAGACGCGGCGGCCGGCTGGTGCTGCGCCGCGGGGACGTGGCGCGCGAGGCGTGCCGGGTCGCGGAGGAGACCGACGCCCGCCAGGTGCATGTCGCCGCCGGGGTGAGCCGCTACGCCGCGCGGCGTGAGGAGCGGCTGCGGGCGGCGCTGACCGGTGCCCGGCGCGAACTGCGGGTGCACGACTCCGTGCTGACCGCGGTGCCGCCCGGCGCGGTGACCCCGGCCGGCAAGGACAGCTTCGGGGTCTTCACGCCGTACTTCGGCCACTGGCAGGCCGTGGAGCTGCGCGACCCGCTGGGCGCGCCCCACACGGTCCCGGTCCCGGACGGCGTGGTGTCCCGGCCGCTGCCCGAGGCGCCGGGGGGCACGTCACCCGGGCTGCCCGCCGGAGGGGAGACCGAGGGGCGCGAGCGCTGGCGGGCCTGGAGCGCGTCGGGACTCGCCGCCTACGAGGACCGCCACGACGATCTGGCGGGCGACGCCACCTCGCGCCTGTCGCCGTATCTGCACTTCGGCTGCCTGTCGGCCACCGAGCTGGTCCGGCGCGCCCGCGACGCGGGCGGTCCCGGCGCGGACGCCTTCGTACGGCAGCTCGCCTGGCGGGAGTTCCATCACCAGGTGCTGGCCGCCCGCCCCGACGCCGCCTCCAGGGACCTGCGGCCGCGCGGCGACCGCTGGCGCGGCGACGGCCCGGAGGCGGAGGCGTGGCGGGCGGGACGCACCGGCTACCCGGTGATCGACGCGGCGATGCGCCAGCTGCGGCACGAGGGCTGGATGCACAACCGGGCACGGCTGCTGGCCGCGAGCTTCCTGGCGAAGACGCTGTACGTCGACTGGCGGATCGGCGCCGCGCACTTCCTGGAGTGGCTGGTGGACGGCGACATCGCCAACAACCAGCTGAACTGGCAGTGGGTGGCGGGCACCGGCACCGACACCCGCCCGAACCGGGTGCTCAACCCCCTGGTGCAGGCCCGCCGTTTCGATCCGGACGGCGCCTATGTCCGCCGCTGGGTGCCGGAACTGGCCGGTGTGGAGGGCGGCGCCGTGCACCGCCCCTGGCAGCTCCCCGAGGCCGAACGGGCGGCCCTGCGCTACCCGGCTCCCCTGGTCGACCTCGGCGGGGCCCTCGCCCGCTTCCGCGACGCCCGTGGCGCGCGGCCCGACGGCGCGGAGGTCCGGGGTGCCCCGGGCGCAGCGCCGGATGATGTGGCGGGCGGCACCGCGGAGGGCGGCCGATAATGACGGAGAGCCTCAGGGAAGGGGCGATCCGATGACTTACGGTGACGAAGCGCGCGCCGGCGCGCCACGGCCGGTGGGGCGCCCGCGGTGACGCCCGAGGCCCGTCCCCTCCCGGGTACGCCCGGCCGTCCTCCGGCCCCGCGCGCCACCGGGGCCCGGAGGGGCCCGGTGCCGCCCGTCGTCCCCTCGGCAGGCACCACCGCCGCCCCGGAAACGGAAGGAGTCCGATGAGCCCGCGCCTGCGGACCGCCGCCCGCCCGGTCGCGGTCCCGCCGCTGCCCGCGCCGGCCCCGCCGCGTGCCGGGGCCCCGCTCGTACCGCTTCTGCTCCCGGTCGCCCTGACGGCGGTGGCGGCCCTGGGAGCGCTGGGGGCTCTGGGAGCGCTGGGGGTTCTGGGAGCACGGGGGGCCCTGGTGCGCGCCCTGCTGCCGCCCGAGCCTGCGGCCGGCCCCTTCGCCCGGGACGCGGCGAGCCCGCGATGAGCCTCACCTGCCTGGTGACGGGCGCCAGCGGCTACATCGGCGGCCGGCTCGTCCCGGAACTGCTGGCGGCCGGCTACCGGGTGCGCTGCCTGGCCCGTACGCCCGGCAAGCTGCGCGACCACCCGTGGGCGGGGGAGGTCGAGATCGTCAGGGGCGACGTCACCGACCCGCGGTCGGTTGCGGCGGCGATGGAGGGTGTGGACGTCGCGTACTACCTCGTGCACGCCCTGGGCAGCGGGCGGGACTTCGAGCGGACCGACCGCGAGGCCGCGGAGGTCTTCGGCTCCCGCGCGCGGGCCGCGGGCGTGCGGCGGATCGTGTACCTGGGCGGCCTGACCCCGGCCGGGGCACCCGAGCGGGAGCTCTCCCCGCACCTGCGTTCACGTGCCGAGGTGGGCCGGGTGCTGCTCGACTCCGGCGTGCCCACGGCCGCGCTGCGGGCGGCGGTGATCATCGGCTCCGGATCGGCCTCCTTCGAGATGCTGCGCTACCTCACCGAGCGGCTGCCCGTGATGGTCACCCCCCGCTGGGTGGGCACCCGGATCCAGCCGATCGCCGTACGGGACGTGCTGCGCTACCTCGTGGGCTGCGCCACGCTGCCGCCGCGGGTGAGCCGCGCCTTCGACATCGGCGGCCCGGACGTGCTCACGTACCGCGCCATGATGCTGAAGTACGCCGAGGTGGCGGGGCTGCCGCGGCGCCTGATCGTGCCGGTGCCGGTGCTGACGCCGCGCCTGTCGAGCCACTGGGTGGGGCTGGTGACCCCGGTTCCGGCGTCCCTCGCACGACCGCTCACGGAGTCGCTGCGGTACGAGGTCGTCTGCCGGGACCACGACATCGCGCGGTGGGTCCCCGATCCGCCCGGGGGAATGATCGGCGTCGAGTCGGCGCTGCGCCTGGCGCTGCAGCGCATCCGGGAGGCGAACGTGGTCACCCGCTGGTCCTCGGCCGCGGTGCCGGGGGCGCCGAGCGACCCGCTGCCGACGGACCCGGGCTGGGCGGGCGGCTCCCTGTACACCGACCACCGCGAGCGGGTCGTGGACGCCTCACCCGGGGCGCTGTGGCGGGTCATCGAGGGCATCGGCGGCGACAACGGCTGGTACTCCTTCCCGCTGGCCTGGGCCGTGCGCGGCTGGCTCGACCGCTTCGTCGGCGGGGTGGGGCTGCGCCGGGGACGGAGGGACGCGGCGCACCTGCGGGCGGGCGACTCGCTGGACTTCTGGCGGGTGGAGGAGATCGAGCCGGGCCGGCTGCTGCGGTTGCGCGCCGAGATGCGTCTGCCGGGGCTCGCCTGGCTGGAACTGACGGTCGGCCGGGACGACGCCGGGCGCACCGTCTACGGGCAGCGGGCCCTGTTCCATCCGCGCGGGCTGGCGGGGCATGCGTACTGGTGGAGCGTGTCGCCTTTCCACTCCGTGGTCTTCGGCGGCATGGCGCGCAACATCGCCGCCGCGGCCCGTGCGGGCGCGGCGGGGCCGTAAGGCCCGCTCAGTCCTGGTCGGGGGCGCGCAGGGCGGTCAGCTCGTCGTTCATCGCGGCCAGGAAGCGCAGGACGACGGCGAGTTCGTCCTCGGTGAAGCGGGCGCGCGCCGCATCGGTGCGCTCCGCCAGGGGTTGGAAGAACTCGCGCGCCACCTCCCTGCCGCGCGGGGCGTAGTGCAGGTGGACCACGCGGCGGTCGGCGGCGTCGCGGGTGCGGCGGATGTGCCCGGCGCGTTCGAGCCGGTCCAGGCAGGCGGTGACGGCACCGGAGGTGAGGTTGAGGCGTTCGCGCAGCAGACCGGGGGTCATGGCCCCTCCGCGGCCGTCGCCGTCCAGGACGGCCACCAGCGCCTGCACGTCGGTGTGGTGCAGCTTCTGGCTCTGCGCGAAGTCCTGCGCGACGCGGTTGAACTCGCTGTTCATGCGGCGCAGCTGCACGGCGAAGGCGCGCAGTCCGGTCGGGGACTCGTCCTGGAGGTTGTCGGACACTCCCCCATCGTAAATAACCTCAATGGTGAAGATAGTCAATCGGTGAGATGTATTCTCCCCGCGAAGAGGTCCCCGGTTCCGCATCCCACGGGAGAGAGCGATGACTTCCCTGCCGCGCGTCGTCCGATGGCTGCTGCCCGTGGTGATGCTGGTCGCCTGGCTGGGCGTCGGGGGCGCCCTGGGCCCGTACGCGGGCAAGCTCGGCGAGGTCTCCATCAACGACCAGGCCTCCTTCCTGCCGCGCAGCGCCGAGTCGACGAAGGCCATCGCCGAGCGGGAGGCGTTCAGCCGTGACGGGACCGTACCCGCGATCGTCGTCTGGACCGCCGACCGGGGCACGGTGACCGACGCCCAGCAGCGGGCCGCCACGGCCGCCCTGGCCTCGTTGGCCGGCACGCAGGGGGTGACCGGGCGCCCCTCCCCCGTGCTGCGCTCCGACGACGGCCGGGCGTTGCAGGGCGTCGTACAGCTCCGGCCGGACCTCGGCCGCGAGGTCGGCGACGCCGTCGACCGGATCGCGCGGTCGGCGGCCGGGGTGGCGGGTACCACCGCGCACGTGGCCGGTCCCGCGGCCTCGCAGGCCGACCTCGGTGACGCCTTCGCGGGAATCGACGGGCTGCTGCTGTTCACCGCGCTCGGTGTGGTGCTGGTGATCCTGCTGCTGGTCTACCGCGCGGTGCTGCTGCCCCTGGTCATCATCGTCGGCTCGGTCTTCTCGCTCGCCCTGGCCTGCGGGGTGGTGTACGCGCTGGCGGACCGCGGGACCGTCCGGGTCGACGGCCAGGTCCAGGGCATCCTGTCGATCCTCGTCATCGGCGCGGCGACCGACTACGCCCTGCTGCTCGCCGCCCGTTTCCGGGAGGAACTCGCGGCGCGCGACGACCGGTTCGCGGCGATGCGCGCGGCGCTGCGCCGGTCCGCCGGGGCAATCGTCGCCAGCGCGGCCACCGTGGCCCTCGGCCTGCTCGCCCTGCTGGCCAGCGACCTCACCAACAACCGGGCCCTGGGGCCGGTCGGCGCCATTGGCATCGTCTGCGCGGTCGCGAGCAGCCTGACCTTCCTTCCCGCGGCGCTGCTGCTGTTCGGCCGGACCGCCTACTGGCCCGCCCGGCCGCGGGAGAGGCGTCCGGAGGGGGAGGGTGTGTGGCGGCGGGTCGCGGCTCTCGTGGACCGCACGCCGCGCCGGGTCTGGGCGGTGAGCCTGGCGGTGCTGGTGGGCTGTGCGGCCTTCGCACCGATGCTGACCGCCCGGGGCGTGCCGCTGGACGAGATCTTCGTCCGCCAGGCGCCCTCCGTGACCGCCCAGCGCGCCCTCGGCGAGCACTTCCCCGGCGGTTCGGGGAACCCCGCCGTGGTCATCGCGGAGGCCGACCGGCTCGACCCGGTCACCCGGGCCGCGGCGGGCACCGGCGGCGTCGCCTCCGTAGCACCGCTGACCGCCTCGGGCCGTCCCGGCGGGGGCGAGCCGCTCGTCGCCGGCGGCCGGTTCCTGCTGGAGGTGACACTGAAGGACGCCGCCGACAGCGACGCGGCCAAGGCCACCGTGCAGCGGCTGCGCGCGGCCGTGCACGCCGTGCCCGGCGCGGAGGCGGTGGTCGGCGGCTACACGGCCCAGCAGGTGGACACCCAGCACACCGCCGAGCGCGACCGCACCCTCGTCGTCCCCATCGTCCTCGCGATCATCCTGGTGATCCTGGCGGCCCTGCTGCGCAGCCTGCTGCTGCCGCTGATCATGGTCGCCACAGTGGCCCTCAACTTCGCCGCCACGCTGGGGGTCTCGGCGCTGGTCTTCCGCCACGTGTTCGGTTTCTCCGCGACGGACGCCTCGGTGCCGCTGTACGGCTTCGTCTTCCTGGTCGCCCTCGGCGTGGACTACAACATCTTCCTGATGACGCGGGTCCGCGAGGAGACGCTCCTGCACGGCACGCGGCAGGGCGTGCTGCGCGGGCTCACCGCCACCGGCGGGGTGATCACCTCGGCGGGCGTGGTGCTGGCGGCGACCTTCGCGGCGCTCGGCGTGATCCCGCTGGCCTTCCTGGTGCAGATCGCCTTCATCGTGGCCTTCGGCGTGCTGCTGGACACGCTGCTGGTGCGTTCGCTGCTGCTGCCCGCACTGGTCGTGGACATCGGCGCCAAGGTGTGGTGGCCCGGCACCGCCGCGACCCGCGGCCAAGAACCGCCGTCACCCGAAAACACCACGGCACCAGGGTGGAAGGTTCAGCGTCAGACGACCTGATGCAGCCAACGCACCGGCGCACCCTCCCCCGCGTAGCGGCGGCTGGACACGCTGCTGGTGCGTTCGCTGCTGCTGCCCGCACTGGTCGTGGACATCGGCGCCAAGGTGTGGTGGCCCGGCACCGCCGCGACCCGCGGCCAAGAACCGCCGTCACCCGAAAACACCACGGCGCCAGGGTGGAAGGTTCAGCGTCAGACGACCTGATGCAGCCAACGCACCGGCGCACCCTCCCCCGCGTAGCGGAAGGGCTCCAGCTCGTCGTCCCACGGCTTGCCGAGCAGCTTGGCGACTTCCGTCTCCAGGTCGGCCTCGCCCTTGCGGGCGCGGGCGAGCGCGGCGCGCAACCGGTCCTCGGGGATGAGGATGTCCCCGTGGATGCCGGTGACGGCGTGGAAGATGCCGAGTTCGGGGGTGCTGCTGTAGCGCTCCCCCTCGGCGCCGGCGCAGGGCTCCGCCGTGACCTCGAAGCGCAGCAGGTTCCACCCGCGCAGCGCGGACGCCAGCTTGGAGGCGGTGCCGGCTTCCCCCTGCCAGGAGAACTCGGCCCGCCAGGTGCCCGGAGAGGCGGGCTGGCGGATCCAGTCCAAGTTCACACGCACGCCGAGCACGCCCGCGACGGCCCACTCGACGTGCGGGCACAGCGCGCGGGGCGCGGAGTGCACGTACAGAACTCCACGTGTCGTCACCGGGACCTCCAGTGTGGGACGAGGTACGCCTTCCCCAGCGGCCTCATGCCCATAACCGAGCCATCCGGGACAGCAGTGGACATTCTGCACTAATCATAACGAATGAGACAAGATCTGACCTCTGATCACCTCTTTCGCACCACCTGTCAGGGAAAAAGCTACCGCGCGGCGTGGGGCGAGGAGTGACGTACCGTCGGGATCAGCGATAAGTCACCCACTCGTCCGAGGGAGAACGGATGCGCCAGTCGCTCCCGCGCGCGGTCAGCGGCGCCCTCACCACGCTGGCCGCCCTGCTCACGGCAGCCCTCACGGCCGGCTGCTCGGTCGCGAACGGTCCGGGCGCCGCCGAGGCCGGCACCGCGGGGCAGCCAGGGGCGGTGCAGCGCCCGGCCTACGCGTGGGACACCAGTCCCGCCTCGCTGGCCGCCCTGGGGGACTCCATCACCCGTGCCTACGACGCCTGCGGCATCCTGACGGACTGTCCGGACCTGTCCTGGGCGACCGGCAGCCGCAGCTCCGTGGAGAGCCTGGCTGCCCGGGTGCTGGACAAGCCGAGCGCCCAGAGCTGGAACCTGGCGGCCAGCGGCGCCAAGATGCGCGACCTGCCGGCGCAGGCGAAGAAGGCGGTCGCACTGCGGCCGCAGCAGGTGACGATCCTGATGGGGGCCAACGACGCCTGTGCGCGCAGCACCGACCGCATGACCCCGGTGGCCGAATACCGCCGGGATTTCTCCGCCGCCCTGCGGACCATCGACAGCGGACTGCCGAAGACCCAGGTCTTCGTCGCGAGCGTGCCCGACCTGATGCGCCTGTGGGAGGTCGGCCGGCAGAACGTGCTGGGGCGGCAGGTCTGGAAGCTGGGCCTGTGCCCGTCCATGCTCGGCGACGCCGAGTCGATGACCTCGGAGGCTCAGAAACGGCGGCAGACCGTACGCGAAAGGGTGATGGCGTACAACGACGTCCTGCGCCAGGAGTGCGCGCGCCATGAGCGCTGCCGCTACGACGGCGGCATGGTCTTCGACTACAGATTCACCCAGAAGGAGCTGAGCAAATGGGACTGGTTCCATCCGAGTGAGGCGGGTCAGGCCAAACTCGCTCGGCTGGTGTACGCGGCGGCCTTCGGGCCGGGCGCGGCCGGCGGCTGACCGGGCCCCGACCGGGCCGACCGGGCCGGGTGGACCCAGGACCGCATCGGCGTCCGGCGTTTCGGACGCCGATGCGGCACGCGCCACCCGCGAACGGACTCAACTCGGCAACATCGCAGACACCTGCCCGACACACCCATTGACACCGCCGGGACCCGTAACTACGTTCCCTTCAGCATTTCGAACGTGTGACGAAATCTCGAACGACACCCTGTGAGGGGCGGCTTCCCGTGCGCATCACCGGCATCAGCACCCATGTCGTGGGCACTCCCTGGCGGAATCTCACCTACATCCTCGTTCACACCGACGAGGGACTCACCGGCGTGGGTGAGACCCGCATGCTCGGCCACACCGACGCGTTGCTCGGCTACCTCCGCGAGGCGGAGGTCAACCACATAGCCGGCTCCGACCCGTTCGCGGTCGAGGACCTGGTCCGCCGGATGAAGTACGGCGACTACGGGCGGGCCGGAGAGATCGTCATGTCGGGCATCGCCCTCGTCGAGATGGCCTGCTGGGACATCAAGGGCAAGGCCCTCGGCGTCCCCGTCTGGCAGCTGCTCGGCGGCAAGGTGAACGAGAAGGTCAAGGCGTACGCCAACGGCTGGTACACCACCGAGCGCACTCCGGAGGCCTACCACAAGGCCGCCCGCGCGGTCGTGGAGCGCGGCTACCGGGCGCTGAAGATCGACCCCTTCGGCACCGGCCACTTCGAGCTGGACCACGCGGCGACCTCCTACTCCATATCCCTCATCGAGGCCGTGCGCGACGCGATCGGCCCCGAGGTCGAGCTGCTGGTGGAGATGCACGGCCGGTTCAGCCCGGCGACCGCGATCCGCGTGGCCAAGGAGCTGGCGCCCTTCAAGCCCAGCTGGATCGAGGAGCCGGTGCCCCCGGAGAACCTCAAGTCCCTGGCGAAGGTGGCCGCCCACACCGACCTGCCGATCGCGACCGGTGAGCGCATCCACGACCGCTACGAGTTCCGCGAGCTGTTCGAGCTGCAGGCCGCCGACGTCATCCAGCCCGACCTCGGGCACATCGGCGGCATCAACGAGGTCCGCAAGCTGGCCGCTACCGCCGAGACCCACTACGTGCTGGTCGCCCCGCACAACGTCGGGGGCTCCGTACTCACCGCCGCGAGCCTCCAGCTCGCCGGGTGCACCCCCAACTTCAAGATCCTGGAACACTTCAACGACTTCGCGGACTCCGAGATCAAGAAGGTGGTCAAGGGCGCTCCCGTGGTGGGCGAGGACGGGTACTTCACCCTTTCGGACGCCCCGGGCCTCGGTGTCGAGCTCGACGTCGACGCCGCCGCCGAGTTCCCGCAGCAGCAGGCCCGGTTCGACCTGTGGGCCGAGGGCTGGGAGCGCCGGAAGCCGAAGGGCACGCGGTGACCGTCCGCACCCCCCGCGCCGTCGTGCTCGACGGGCCCGGCCGGCACCGGATCGCGCCGACCGAACCGGTGCCGCCGGGTCCGGGCGAGGCGCTGGTCCGGGTGCACGCCGCGGGCATCTGCGGCAGCGACCGCGAGATGTACGCCGGCACCCGCCCCGAGGGGTACGTGCGCTACCCCGTCACCCCGGGGCACGAGTGGTCCGGCACGGTGGAGGCGGTGGGCGCCGGGGTGGCCCCCGGGCTGGTGGGCCGGAAGGCCGTCGGCGAGGGCTTCCGCAACTGCCAGGTCTGCGAGCGCTGCCACGCGGGGGAGACGACGCTGTGCAGCGCCCCGTACGAGGAGACCGGCTTCACCCGGCCCGGCGCCATGGCCGACACCCTGACGCTGCCCGCCCGGCTGCTGCACGTCCTGGACGACGCCGCCGACCTGCGCACCGCGGCGCTCCTGGAGCCGGCCGCGTGTGTGGCGGCGGCGCTGCTGAAGGCCCCGGCCGCGCCGGGTGAGCGGGTGGCGGTCGTCGGAACCGGCACGCTCGGCATGCTGGCGGTGCAGCTGCTGGCGGCGGTGTCGCCGGCGGAGCTGCTGGTGGTGGGCACCGGGCGGGTCCGCGAGGAGCTGGCCGCCGAGTTCGGCGCCACGCGGTTCCGCACGGCCGGTGAACTGGCGGACGTGGAGGGGCGGTACGACCTGGTGGTCGAGGCCGCCGGGTCCGCCTCGGCGGCCCGTGCGTCGGCGGGGCTGCTGCGCCGCGGCGGCAGGCTGGCCCTGACCGGCATCCCCGCGCCGGGGGCGCTCGGACTCGACCCGACCGACCTGGTGGTGCGCCAGCTGACCGTGCACACGGTCTTCGGGGCGCCGCCTGCCGCCTGGGCGCACGCCGTACGGGCCTTCGACGCCGGGATCCTCGACCCGGCACCGCTGATCACGCACGAGCTGCCCCTGGAGGAGTACGCCGACGCCCTGGAGCTGCTGGGGAGCCGGGACCCCTCAGTGGGGAAGGTGCTGCTGCGTCCATGACCGCTCTCCGCGCGGCGGACACACGGTGTCCCGTCCGTGCCTTCCCCGACCCTGTGAACCGAACGTCGTCCGATATCCCGAACGGCGAGAACGAAGGAGCACCGTGACCGACGCACCCACCCCGAGCCCCGGCACGGCCGGCACCGCCTCAGGTCGCCGGCAGCCGGGCGAGTACGCGCTCGCCCTCCTCGGTCACGGCGCGCCGGCGGACGACCCGGCCGACGCCTCCCCGCACTCCTTCCCAGACGGCGGCACCTGGCGCACCGAGATCCCCTCCGTGGAAGGACCGGAGGTGCTGGCCGCCGTGCTGGAGGAGAGCGAGCGGCTGGACGTCCCGGTCCACCGGATCAGCCAGGGCAGCGGCATCTGGATGCTGACGGACGCGGAGATCACCGAGATGGTCGCCGCCTGTGCCGAACGCGACATCGAGCTCTGCCTGTTCACCGGTCCGCGCGGCACCTGGGACGCCGGCGCCGCCACCCGCACCGACTCCCGCGGTGGGGGCCTGCGCGCCCGCGGCCACGACCAGGTGGCCGGCTGCGTCGAGGACGCGCTGCGGGCGGCCGCCCTGGGGGTGCGCTGCCTGCTCGTCGCCGACGAGGGCGTGCTGTGGCTGCTGCACCGGCTGCGCGAGCAGGGGCTGCTGCCGGCCGACACCACCTTCAAGGTCTCGGCGCTGGTCGGCCCGGTCAACCCGGCCGCCTACGCGGTGTGGGAGCGGCTGGGCGCGGACTCCGTCAACATCCCCTCCGACCTGACCCTCCAGCAGATCACCGAGATCCGCCGGGTCAGCCGGGCTCCGATGGACTTCTACATCGAGGCCCCGGACGACCTCGGCGGCTTTGTACGGCTCTACGACGCGGCGGAGCTGATCCGCCGCGGAGCTCCGATCTACCTCAAGTTCGGGTTGAGCAAGGCACCCGGCATCTACCCGTACGGACGCCAGCTGCGGGAGGTCGCCCTGGCGACCGCCCGCGAGCGGGTCCGGCGCGGCCGCCTCGTGCTCGACCTGCTCTCCCGGCTCGGCGCGGACGGCGGGCGCTCCCCGCTGGGCGCGCGGCTGCCGGGCCCGCTCCACCGCTTCCCCCAGGACATCGCGACCGACACCGACCAGGCGGCCGACACCCGCCTGGCCGCCGAAAGGATCTGATCAGCCATGCGCATCGCCAGAGCCGCACGTCTGCGCACCGCCGCCGCGCTGGTGGCCACCCTCGCCCTCGGCGTTACCGCGACCGCCTGCGGGCAGAGTGACAACACCGGTGGCGGTGACAAGGACGGTGGGAAGGGCGGCACCGTCGGCATCGCCATGCCCACCAAGTCGTCGGAGCGCTGGATCGCCGACGGCGCCAACATGGTCAAGCAGTTCGAGGACCTGGGTTACAAGACCGACCTGCAGTACGGCGACGACAAGGTCGAGAACCAGGTCGCCCAGATCCAGAACATGATCACCAAGGGCGACAAGCTCCTGGTCATCGCGGCCATCGACGGCTCGGCCCTCAGCGACGTGCTGCAGCAGGCCCACGACGCGGGCATCAAGGTGATCTCCTACGACCGCCTCATCCTGGGCACGGCGAACGTCGACTACTACGCGACCTTCGACAACTTCAAGGTCGGCCAGCTCCAGGGCGGTTACATCGTCGACAAGCTCGGCCTGAAGGACGGCAGCAAGAAGGGCCCCTTCAACATCGAGCTCTTCGCCGGCTCACCGGACGACAACAACACCAGGTACTTCTTCAACGGCGCGATGGACGTGCTCAAGCCGTACATCGACAAGAAGCAGCTGGTCGTCAAGAGCGGCCAGACCGAGCTCAACCAGATCACCACCCTGCGCTGGGACGGCGCCACCGCCCAGGCCCGCATGGACGACCTGCTCAGCAAGTCGTACACCTCCGAGGACGTGGACGCGGTCCTGTCCCCGTACGACGGCATCTCCCGCGGTGTCATCTCGGCGCTGAAGAGCGTGGGCTACGGCACCGGCAACAAGCCGCTGCCGATCGTCACCGGCCAGGACGCCGAGGTCGCCTCGATCAAGTCGATCATCGCCGGCGAGCAGTCCCAGACGGTCTACAAGGACCTGCGCGAGCTGGCCAAGGTGGCCGCCCAGATGGGCGACGCGGTGCTGACCGGCGGCAAGCCGGAGATCAACGACACCAAGAGCTACGACAACCGCACCAAGGTCGTCCCGACCTACATGCTGCCGCCGGTGAGCGTCGACAAGTCCAACTACAAGCAGGCCCTCATCGACTCCGGCTACATCAAGGAGTCCGAGCTCAAGTAACTCCGCGGCCGGGGCACGTGCCCCGGCCGTCCACGTCCCCCGACCCGAGGAGAACGGAAAGCAGGAATGGCCGGACCCGTCCTCGAAATGCGCTCCATCACCAAGACCTTCCCAGGGGTCAAGGCGCTCTCCGACGTCACCCTGACTGTCGCCGAGGGCGAGGTCCACGCCATCTGCGGTGAGAACGGTGCGGGCAAGTCGACCCTGATGAAGGTGCTCAGCGGGGTCTATCCACACGGCAGTTACGAAGGGGAGATCCTCTTCCGCGGGGAGACCTGCGAGTTCCGCGACATCCGCGCGAGCGAGCAGCGCGGCATCGTGATCATCCATCAGGAACTCGCCCTGGTGCCCTACCTGTCCATCGCCGAGAACATCTTCCTCGGCAACGAGCACTCCAGCCGGGGTGTCATCAGCTGGAACGAGACGATGCGGCACGCGGGGCGGCTGCTGAAGCGGGTCGGTCTCGCCGACCCGCCGTCCACCCGCGTGGCGGACATCGGCGTCGGCAAGCAGCAGCTCGTCGAGATCGCCAAGGCGCTGTCCAAGGAGGTCAAGCTCCTCATCCTGGACGAGCCGACCGCCGCCCTGAACGACGAGGACAGCCGCAAGCTGCTGGACCTCATCCTGGAGTTCAAGGAGCAGGGCATCTCCTGCATCATCATCTCGCACAAGCTCAACGAGATCGCCAGGGTCGCCGACTCGATCACCATCCTGCGGGACGGGCGGACCATCGAGACGCTCGACATGAAGGCCACCGACGAGGAGGGCCGCAGCACCGTCACCGAGGAGCGGATCATCCGCGGCATGGTCGGCCGCGACCTCGACCACCGCTTCCCCGAGCGGGAACCGGAGATCGGCGAGGTGGCCTTCGCCGTCGAGGACTGGACCGTCCACCACCCGATCGACCAGCAGCGCAAGGTCGTCGACGGCGTCTCCCTCAACGTCCGGCGCGGCGAGATCGTCGGCATCGCCGGGCTGATGGGGGCCGGCCGCACCGAGCTGGCCATGAGCGTCTTCGGCCGCTCCTACGGTCGCGGCATCAGCGGACGGGTCTACCTGCACGGCGAGGAGATCCGCACCCGCACCGTCCCGGAGGCGGTGGACCACGGCATCGCCTACGTCACCGAGGACCGCAAGCACTACGGGCTGAACCTCATCGACGACATCAGCCGCAACATCTCGCTGAGCGCCCTGTCCAAGGTCGCCCGGCGCGGTGTCGTCAACCAGCACGAGGAGGCCCGGGTCGCCGAGTCCTTCCGCTCGACGATGAACATCAAGGCCCCGACGGTCTTCGAGACCACGGGCAAGCTGAGCGGCGGCAACCAGCAGAAGGTCGTCCTCAGCAAGTGGATCTTCGCGGAGCCGGAGGTCCTCATCCTCGACGAACCCACCCGGGGCATCGACGTCGGGGCCAAGTACGAGATCTACACGGTCATCAACGACCTGGCGGCCCAGGGCAAGGCCGTCGTCTTCATCTCCTCCGAACTGCCGGAGCTGCTCGGCATGTGCGACCGCATCTACACGATGTCGGCGGGCCGGCTGACCGGGGAGATCCCGCGCGAGAGCGCGACGCAGGAAGTGCTGATGCGCCACATGACCATGGACCGAGGTATCTGAGATGGGCAGCCCGGTGAAGACCGACACAACTCCTCCACCGCCCGCCGGGGGCACGGCCGCGGCCGTCGGGGACGGCGGCCCGAGGGCCGGAGCCGCCGGCCTCCTGCTGCAGGCGGTACGGCGCAACATGCGCCAGTACGGCATGATCATCGCGCTGGTGCTGATAGCGGCGCTGTTCCAGATATGGTCCGGTGGCATCCTGCTCAAACCGCAGAACGTCACCAACCTCATCGGCCAGAACAGCTACATCCTCATCCTGGCCATCGGCATGATGGTGGTGATCATCGCCGGTCACATCGACCTGTCCGTCGGCTCCCTCGCCGCCTTCGTCAGCGCGGCCGCCGCGGTGATGATCATCCACCACCACGTCTCGTGGCCGCTGGCCCTGGTCGCCTGCCTGCTCATCGGCGCGGTCGCCGGCGCCTGGCAGGGCTACTTCATCGCGTACGTCGGGATCCCGTCGTTCATCGTGACCCTGGCCGGCATGCTGCTCTTCCGCGGCGGCACGCAGATCTTCCTCGAGGGCCAGTCCATCTCGCCCTTCCCGAGCGGCTTCCAGAAGATCGGCAACGGCTTCCTGCCCGAGGTCGGGCCGCACACCAACTACCACAACCTGACGCTGCTCATCGGTCTGGTGGTGATCGCCATCGCCGTCGTCCAGGAGGTCCGCGACCGCCGCCAGCAGCTCGCCTACGACCTGGACGTGCTGCCGCGCAACTTCTTCCTGCTGAAGCTGCTCGCCATCGTGGCCTGCGTCGTCGCCTTCACCCTGACCCTCGCCAGCTACCGCGGCGTGCCCATCGTGCTGCTCATCCTCGCCGGGCTGCTCATCGTCTTCGGCTTCGTGATGCGCAACGCGGTGATCGGCCGCCATGTGTACGCGCTCGGCGGCAACCAGGCGGCGGCCAAGCTCTCCGGCGTCAAGGACAAGCGGGTCGTCTTCCTGGTCTTCGTGAACATGGGCGTGCTCGCCGCGCTCGCCGGCGTGGTCTACGCGGCGCGGCTGAACGCCGGCGTCCCGCAGGCCGGCATCAACTTCGAGCTCGAGGCCATCGCGGCCGCCTTCATCGGCGGCGCCTCCGCCACCGGCGGCGTCGGCACGGTGCTGGGCGCCATCATCGGCGGCCTGGTGCTCGGGGTGCTCAACAACGGGATGTCGCTGGTCGGCATCGGCACGGACTACCAGCAGGTCATCAAGGGTCTGGTGCTCCTGGCCGCGGTCGGCTTCGACGTCTGGAACAAGCGCAAGGTCGGTTCGTAGAGCAGCTACCTATCGAAGGAGCCGCACGTGGACAGACGTACATTGATCGCAGGCGCGGCACTCGGGGCGGTCGCGCCCGCGATCGGCGGGACGAACGCCTGGGCGGCCGGAAAGGCCGCCCAGGCGCGGCAGGCCGCCGACGCCAGGCACAGGCCCGCGGGCAGGAGCAAGGTGAGCAAGGAACACTTCGGGACCCTCGAGGACGGGACCAAGGTCGACATCTGGACGGTCAGCAACGGCGGGATCACCCTCAAGGTGCTCTCGTACGGCGGCGCCGTCCAGACCTTGGAACTGCCCGACCGGCGCGGCCGCCGCGCCAACGTCTCCCTCGGATTCGACGACCTGGCCGGCTACGTGGCGAACAGCCCGTACTTCGGCGCGCTGATCGGGCGCTACGGCAACCGCATCGCGAACGGGCGGTTCACCCTGGACGGCCACACGTACCAGCTGCCCGTCAACGACGGCCCGAACAGCCTGCACGGCGGCGACCGCGGCTTCGACAAGCGGGTCTGGTCCGTCGAGAGCTTCACGGCGGGATCGGACGCCGGGCTCGTGCTGCGCCACACCAGCGCGGACGGCGAGATGGGCTACCCCGGCACCCTGAAGGTCAAGGTCGTCTACACCCTGACCGCCGACGCGCGGTGGCGGATCGACTACTCGGCCACCACCGACAAGGCGACGGTCGTCAACCTCACCAACCACACGTACTTCAACCTGCGCGGCGAGGGCGACGGCGACGTCTACGACCACGAGGTCCAGCTCGCCGCCCGGCGCTACACCCCGGTCGGCGCCACCCTGATCCCCACCGGTGAGCTGGCGCCCGTCGCGGGCACCCCGTTCGACTTCCGCTCGGCGAAGCCGATCGGCCGCGACATCCGCTCCGCGCACCAGCAGATCCTCTACGGGCAGGGCATCGACCACAACTTCGTGCTCGACAAGGGCCGCACGGCCGCGCCCGAGCACTTCGCGACGGTCACCGAGCCGGTCTCCGGCCGGGTCATGCGCATCGCCACCACCGAACCGGGTGTGCAGTTCTACACGGGCAACTTCCTGACCGGGGCCTTCGCCGGCTCCTCGGGCCGGGTCTACCGGCAGGGCGACGGCTTCTGCCTGGAGACCCAGCACTTCCCGGACTCCCCCAACCAGCCCTCGTTCCCGTCGACGGTCCTGCGGCCGGGGCAGACCTACCGCTCCACCACGGTGCACTCCTTCGACACCCACTGAGCGGCGCCACGCTCCTCACGGACGGGGGCGGCCGGGGATTCTCCCCCCGGCCGCCCCCGTCTGTCGACCCGGGGACCGGCACGGGGTGAACCCTTCGCGGCCGTACGGGGCCACCGGAATGACAGCGGCGGACAGTGCGCGCACCGGTGGGTACGCATCCCGTCGATCAAGCCCTGCGGCTTCCGCATCCGACGAGGAGTCACCCATGAGTCCTGACCGCAGGTCGCCCTCGCCGCGCACGTTCCGGCGGTACGGACGGCTGACCGGCGTGGTCGTGCCACTCGCCGTCGCCGCGGCCGCGGCGACGGCGCCCGTGCTCGCCACCACCCCCGGCAGCATGAGCAGCGCGGCTGCCACCAGGGCGGCCGTGGACGACCCCCGGCCACCGGGCACGCGAAGCGTGGCCTCCGACGACGAGGAAGAGGAAGACGGCGAGGGCGAGGGCGGGGGGAAGGAGAAGGACCGCGACGGGGGCGGCCGCGAGCGCACGGACCAGCGGGGCGGCCGGGAGACCGACCGGGGTGACAACGGCCGGAACGAGGGCGAGGACCGGGAGCAGCGCGGCGACCAGCGCGACCAGGGCCGGGACCAGCGCGGCGACCAGCGCGACCAGGGCCGGGAGCAGCGCGGCGACCAGCGCGACCAGGGCCGGGACCAGCGCGGCGACCAGCGCCAGCAGCAGCCCCGCGACGACCAGGGCGGCAACCTCGGCGGCCGCGCCGGCGACTGCGTCAGCATCGACTCCACCCTCCGCGGGGGCGACCAGGAGATCACCGTCGCGGTGTTCGACGGCCGCGTCTTCATCGGCGGCCGCACCCTCCCGCGCGGGCGCTTCGTCTGGCACTCCCTCAGCGGCAACCGCGGCTATCCGCGCGGTGTCTGCGGCGCGACGGTGACCGCCGCGGGCTCCGGTGTGTGGGTCAAGGCGATCACCCGGGACGGCCGGGTCGTCGAGACGCACTGCGCCGTCAACGAGGCCCCCGGCGGGAAGAGCTCCTGCAGCGAGTGGAGGGCCCTGGAGAGCCACTCGTTCCGGTCGCCCGCCAGGTGACCCGCGCCCGCGCCGGCCGGTGAGCGACCGGCCCGCGCGGGCGGGTGCGTCAGGAGGCCCCGGCACCGGTCACCGGCGTCCCGCCGGTACGGCGGCGGGCACGACCGCTCGGCAGGCCCGCCGAGCAGCGGCAGCAGCCCCGGGCCCGACGCGCAGACCGGCGTCTCGCGGACCGGCTTCGGCGGCGCTGGTGCGGCTCCGTCAGCCGAGCGTGCCCGCTGCCGCGACGAGGAGGGCGCGGATCTGCGCGGTGACGGCCAGCCGCTGGGCGACGACGTCGGGGTCGGTGACCTCACCGGTGGCCGGGTCGGTGTTGCCGGGACCGAAGTGGAGCACCGGGGTGTGCACATGGCCGCCCGGTGCGGGCAGCGCGAGGGTGTCCCGGAGCAGGGTGGCCCGGTAGGCGATCTCGTTGGAGAGGTAGTCGCCGCCGCCCCCGGCGCGCGCGGCGGAACCGGACGTCGGGCCGCCGTCGTGGGTGACGGGGGCGGCGGCCCCGGCGGGGACCTCGGTGACGGTGGTGCGGTCGTACACCGGGTAGGCGCCCGTGCCGGCGGCCGCCATCACCGCGTACGGGAGCGTGGACGCCGTCCACTGCGGCGGCCGGCCGAGGCCGGCGACCGGGACCGGGCCGGTGGCGGACAGGCCGGCGTTGTCGGGGTGGCCGCCGCGCCATGCGCCGTTGAAGCGCTCGAGGTCGAAGCGTCCGTCCCGGCCCTGGCTGACGGTGGCGAAGAGGTCGACGCGGCGCGGTCCGGGCCGGAAACGGGGGCGCAGCACGCCTTCGACCGCGCCGACGGTGAAGTCGTCCCAGCGCACCGGGAAGACGACCGTCTCGACACGGGCGGGGCCCGAGGCGGTGTCCAGCACGACGCCGTCCAGGGCGAGCGCCGCTGCCCCGGAGGGATTGCTGCGGCGTATGTCGGTGTCGAGCAGGAAGGGGTCGAAGCCGGTCAGCAGGACGCGCCGGACGCCCTGGGCCACCGGCGGGCGGTCGGCGTCCTGCCCCCGGGACGCGCGCTCCAGGCGGGCGGCCAGCGCCGCGCCGACGGCCTCGGGCAACCGGAACGCCGGTTCCCACCGCCGCAGTTCCCTGCCGAGGGCGAGCCGGGCCCAGTACAGCGGCCGGTCGTCGTCGTGGCTCAGGTCGCCCTCAACCGGTCCGCGCCGCTGCGCCCGGTCCACCGCGGCCCGCCACAGGGCGCGCCCATGCCGCCGTACGACCCGGGCGGCCTCGGCCGGGTCGCGGGCCTCCGCCAGCGCCCGGGCGAACCGCGGTGCCGCGGTGTGGAAACCGCTGCGCCGCAGGATCTCCTGAGGCACCGCCCCTTCCAGGCGCAGTTCCTCGGCCTCGGGCCGCGGTACGTCGGCGGGTACACCGGGGTGGAGCGGCAGCCGCATCGCGGGGGACCTCCTGGGCGGTCGGGTACGGGTCGGTCGCCCCGAGCATTCCTCACCGGGGCCCGCCTCCGCCAGGCGCCCCCGGTCACCGGGTCCTGGTCCCGTGCGCCGCACGGCCCGGAGGCTGCCCACCGCCCGGCCGCACGGGGACGGGCGCCGAGGGCACGGACTTAAGGTGCGGGGCGCACATCCGCGGGGCGGTCCTAGGCCGGCAGAGCCCTGCCCGGTTTGCGGACGAGGAAGAAGATGCTCGGCCCGAACCCCACGCGGGCCAGCGGGGACTGCAGCACGCCCTCGGCCCGCACCAGCGCCGTGTGCGGGACGACCCGCTTCAGCCGCGTGCTGCGCAGGTTGGACACCGACAACCGCCGCTCCTCGCGCAGCCCCGCGGCCTCGAGTTGCGCGGCGACCGTGCGCGGATGGTGGTTGACGAACGGGATGCTGTCGCGCTCGCGGTTCTCCGGCGAGCGGATGTCCACCGGCGACCGCGGCACCCGCCTGCGGTGCGCCGCGTAGCGCAGCCGGTTGGCGGCGTGCGCGAGGTTGGCGGTCTCGATGACGGCGGTGCCGCCCGGGCGCAGTATCCGGGCGACCTCGGTCAGGGCGTCCCGCGGGTCGGGCAGGTGGTGCATGACGCGGATCATCGTGACAAGGTCCACGCTCTCGGAGTTCAGGCCCAGGCCGCCCGCGCTCATCAGCCGCATGCTCACCCCGGCGATCCCCTTGAGGTACTGCTCCGCGTCGTCGAGCTGCTTGCGGCTGGCGTCCACCAGCGTGACCCGGTCGGCGAACTCCCGCAGCACGGGGACGAGCCTGCCGTAGCCGCCTCCGATGTCCGCGGCGTGGCCGAAGTGCCGCCCGTCGAGGAGCCGGCGCAACGCGACGACCTCCGCGTCGTGCTCGTAGCCGCGGCCCACCCAATAGGCGCGGTAGCTCTGCGGGTTGTCGTCGTACTGGTTGGTGCGCTGCGCCATGACGCCCTCCCCCTCGCGGGCTTGTCCTCCGCAGTAAGGTCACCCGGCGGGCGCGGAACGGTTCCCTCCGCTTCGCCCCCGACGGCGAACCGGTCTGTCAGCGGTGCAAGGGGCTTCCCCCGGTGGTGAGGCGCCTCCTCGGCCCGCTCGGGCCTCAGCTGTTTGACACCTCCCCTCCCTGAAGGGAGGGGATTCCTGGCTCAGGCTGCCTCCGGGAGCAGCGCCCCCGGAGGTCTTACGCCCTCGACGCCAGCCGGGTTGAGACCAGCCCGGACCAGCATCACGCGCGCGGAGTTCTTGTCCCTGGGGGATACGACTCCGCACGCGGTGCAGGTGTAGGTACGTTCCGAAAGAGGAAGTGCGTGCTTGGTTCTCGCTCCGCACGCCGCGCAGTCCATGGTGGTGTGCGCGGGATGCACGAGACGGATGTCCCGCCCGTGCTTGCGGCCCATCTCGATCAGGGCCGTCTTCGTGGCGCCGATCGCCGCGTCGGCAGCTTTACGCGCCATGGTGGTCTTCGCGAGGAACTTCGGCCGGAAGTCCTCGACCGCGATGACGTCGTGGTCGGTCACGACGCGCTTGGCCCATGTGCGGGCGATGTCCTGCCGCTGCCACGCCACCTTCTTGTGCAGCTTCACGGCCTGGGCCTGCACCTGGCGGTAGCCGTTGGACGCGGCCTGGCCGCGCGCGGGCTTACGGCGCGCCATCATCCGCTGGTAACGGGCCAGCCTCTGCGCGGCGGTCCTGCCGTGCTGCGCGTGCGGCAGGTCGTGGGCGTCGCTCGTGGTGGTGGCGGTCTCCTTGACGCCCCAGTCCACGCCGAGCACGCGGCCTGTCTCCGGGAGCGGCTGCACTGCGGTCACGACGACGAACGATGCGTACCAGTGACCGAGGCTGTCCTGGTACACGCGAACGCTCGACGGCGGGGACGGCAGGCCGCGCGACCAGACCACGGGCAGGACGATTCCGCCGGCCAGGTGCAGACGCCCGTCCTTGAGGCGGAAGCCGCGGGTGGTGTAGTTCAGCGTCGGCAGCGCTTCCCGCTTCTTCTTCGGTTTGGGCATGCCCGCGCGCTGCTTCACCGGCAGCCCGGCCCTGATGTCCTTGAGTGCCTTCGCACGGGATGTGGCGAAGTCGCGGATGGTCTGCTGCTGCGGCACCGATGCGCCTTCCCGCAGCCACGACATCGCGGTGCGGGCTTCGGTCAGCATCTTGTCGAGCTGGGCCGGGCCGCACGTCACCTTGTCGTCCGGGCGGGCGCGGTTCGCGGCGTGGACCTTGCGGGACATGGCCACGCACTCGTTCCACACCCACCGGCAGCGCGCCCACTCGGCCTCCAGGCCGGCGCGGGCGGTCGACGACACGCGGAGCCGGTAGGTGTACCGGGCATGCCCCGTACCCTCCGCGACTGTCTGCCGTGCCGTCATGACACCAGCCTACCACTACAGTTGAGGCATGAATCATGAAGAAGTACGCATCACACTCCGCCTGCCCGCAGACCTTCACGCGTGGCTCGTCGCCGTCGCCAAGCGCGACCGACGGTCCCTCAACTCCGAGATCGTGCACCGGCTGGAGGTCGGGCGCGACAACGTCCCGGCAGACGACCAATCGCCCTGACGGCGATTGCTCTTCCCCTGCCCTGCTCCGCAGGGGTCCGATTCCTCCCCGACCTGAAGACCGGGGCATCCTCGGAGGCAACCGGTGACGGATCCGCGCGGTCCGCCTCAGCCGAGGCGAAGCGGCCGGTTCTGCCGCTCGGTGTCCTGCCTCACCCTGCCGAGCCGGCCACCGCCGGCCGACCCGGTCACGTCGGCGCCGGTCGTCCGGGCGGCGAGGACGTCAGGGCTTGCGCAGGTCCAGCGGCGGCCGCACGGGCGCCTCGGGCTCCGGTCGCGGCTCCGGGTCCTCGCGCGAGCGCTCCGGGTCGTCCTGCGGCGGCATCAGGGACCGCGCCAGAAGGGTCCCTCCGGCCACCGCGCCCGGCATGAGCACGACGGAGACCAGCGGTACCAGGAAGCACAGGGTCAGCGGCACCCCGAACCCGAGCGTGAGCGCCATCCGCCCGCGCAGCACGCGCATCCGCTCCCGCAGCGGCACCTCCCGGCGCTGGAAGGCCACGCCGCTGAGTTCGAGGGCGAGGAAGTACCCGGAGACGCAGAAGCCGAACACGGGGACGACGGTCTGGCCGACGACGGGGATGAAGCCGGCGGCGAAGAGCAGGACGCTCCAGGCCGCGACCCGGACCAGCACCCGCAAACTGTCCCGGGCGGAGCGCAGCAGATCGCGCCACAGCGGGACCTCGGGCGCGTCCGGGGCGCCGCCCTCGGAGACGTCGACCCGCTCGGCGAGGGACTCGTAGAAGGGCTGGCCGACCAGGAGGGTCACCGCGGTGAAGGAGATCACCGACAGCAGCAGGCCGCCGCCGAAGACGACCGCGGTGAGCAGCCCGCGGAACAAGCCGCGCCAAGGCGAGTCCCAGGCGTCGGCGAAGGGCGTGGCCCAGGCGGCGGCGTCGTCGGCCCAGAAGGCGAGGCCGACCAGTGCCGCCGCGTAGCCGACGAAGGTGATCAGCGCGGGCAGTAGCCCGAAGCCGAACCAGCGTCCGTGCCGCAGCACCCATCGCTGGCCGTCCACGAAGAGCCGTATACCGGCGGCGAGATCTCGCATGCGCGACAGGGTATGCGAACCGCGAGCCGTACGGTTCAGACCATGACCTCGCAGTCGCGGGCGCCCGAGAGGTCCGGGTCGAACAGGCAGACGTCCGAGCCGGTGTCACCGGTGACGACTCCGGTGCCGGCGGTGTCCTCGGCCCGCAGGAAGAGCACGTCGTCGCCCGGCCCGCCGCTGACGATGCCGGAGTTGGCGTCGGCGTCGCCGATCAGGTCGACCAGGTCGCCGCCGGCGCCTCCCGCGACGCGCCCGCTGTTCCCGCCGTTGATCTCGATCATGTCGGCCCCGTCGCCGCCGTCGACGCTCCCCGCGTTGCCGCCGCGGACGGTGATGACGTCGATGCCGCCGCCCCCGGCGACCACCACCCCGGCGGGGACGCCGTACGGGCAGTCGATCTCGTCGAAACCCTGGCCGCCGGTGACGGCGCTTCCGGCGACCGGCCGGCCGTTCACCGTGCAGTCGGCGACAGCGGGTGCGGGCGGTTCGCCGGCCCGCGCGGAGCCGCTCGGGATCATGGACGACCCGGCCAGGAGGAGTGCCGCGCCTGCCAGGAACGGACGGATGCGCTTGCGTACGGTCAACGCGGCTCCTGGGGGTGGGCGCCTTGGAGAGCGGTGCGGTTGGCACGAGCGTCGTGTCCTGGCCCGCGGCCCGCAATCGGACGGGGTCCGCCCGGGGGACCGCACCGCACGGAAGCTGACTCATCGTCACCGAGCGGCCGCCGGTACCGGGTCGGCGGTGTGCGCCCGCAGAACGGGACGGCGCCCTTCCTCGCCGCGGTGGACGCCCGAAGCGGCGGTGGCGCCGGTCCGCGCGTACGGAACCGGGGCCGGCGGCGCGGGCCGGCTCGGCGGGCCCGTACCCCGGAGAGGCTGTCAGGGACCTCCCCGGGGCGTATGGGGTCAGCCCCCCGGCCACCGGCAGATGCGGCGGCCGACGGGGCTGTGCGGGACCTCGCCGTCTACGTACCCGCGACAGCGCGCCGCTTACCCTCCGAGGGGCCCGGATCTGCGCCGAGCGGCACGCCGGCGCGATACGGGCCCGCGTCGAAGGGGCCATGGGGACGGCCGGCGGCGTGCGTTCCGGCCGCGGAGCGGGCGTTCGGCCACCTGCGGCTCCGGCCCTCTCTCCGCTCCCGTTGCCGTCACCGTCCGCCCCGCCCTACTCCGGCAGACGCACCAGCATCTTCCCGATGTTGTCGCCGCGCAGGACCCCGAGGAAGGCATCCAGGTTCTTCTCGATGCCGTCGACGACGGTCTCGCGGTAGCGCAGCTTGCCCTCCCGGATCCAGCCGCCGACCTCCTCGACGAACAGCGGCTGGAGATCGTAGTGGTCGCCGACGAGGAATCCCTCGATGCGCAGCCGGTTCTGGATGAGCCGGAACAGGTTGCGGGGGCCCGGGGCGGGCTCGGTGGCGTTGTAGTGGGCGATCATCCCGCAGACGGCGACCCGGCCGCGGAGGTTGAGGGCGCCGATGGCCGCCTCGAGGTGCTCACCGCCCACGTTGTCGAAATAGACGTCGATGCCCTCGGGCGCGGCCGCCGCGAGTTGCTCGGCCACGGGGCCGTTCTTGTAGTTGAAGGTGGCGTCAAAGCCGTACTCCTCGCGCAGGAGCGCGACCTTCTCGTCCGAGCCGGCGCTGCCGATCACCCGTGCGGCGCCCTTGAGCTTGGCGATCTGGCCGACCTGGCTGCCGACCGCACCGGCCGCGCCGGAGACGAAGACCGTGTCGCCCTCCTTGAGGGCGGCGACGCGGAGCAGACCCGCGTAGGCGGTGAGACCGGTCATCCCGAGCACGCCCAGGTAGCTGCTCAGCGGGGCGAGGCCGGGGTCGACCTTGACCGCGCTCTTCGCCTTGACCAGGGCGTACTCGCGCCAGCCGAGGAAGTGCAGCACGTGGTCGCCGGGGGCGAAGTCCTCGGCACCGGAGGCGACGACCCGGCCGACCGCGCCGCCCTGCATGGGCTCGTCCAGCCCGTACGGCTCCGCGTACGACTTGGCGTCGTTCATTCTGCCGCGCATGTAGGGGTCGACCGAGACGAAGAGATTGCGCACGAGGATCTCCCCCGGCCCGGGCGCGGGGACCTCGGTCTCACGCAGTGCGAAGTCCTCCGGCTGCGGCCACCCGTGAGGACGGGCGACCAGGTGCCATTCGCGACTCTTGGGCATGCGGAACGCCTCCAAACTTTTGATTCTCAAGTCACCATGAGGCGGGAGATCCGAGTAAGTCAAACAGAGCGCTGTCGGCGTGTCCCCGCGCGCACCGGAGCGCCGGCGGAGGCGAGCGGCGGCCGCACCTGGAGCACGGCCGCGCAAAGGATGTGGAACGGAACGGCGGAGGATCCGGGGGGGGACGGGCACGGCGCCCGTCAGGTGCACCACCACAGGAAACGGTTGCACGGGGGCTTCGGCGGCGGCGTCGGGGCGACCGGCGGGGAGGCCGGCGCCGAGTGCGGCGGGGCCGCGGAGGTGGGAGAACCGCCCCCGTCGTCCTCCGGGGTGGCGCCCACGGAGGGGACGGTGGGCGTGTGGCTGACCGTGGCGGAGACCGACACCGTGGGGGACGGCGGCTTCTCGGCGCTCTCCGAGACGCTGGGCGACACGGAGGCGCTCGCACTCGCACTGGCACTCGCGGACGCCGTGGCGCCCGCGTGCTCGGGCGCCGTCGGGGCTCCGGAGGCGCCGCTGCGGGGCGAGGCGGCCGTGCCCGGGGAGGCGCCGCCGGCCGGCGAGTGCTCCGGGGCGGCCGAGTTCGCCTCCGTCACATAGCCGGCGAGCGGCAGTTCCGCCACGCTCCAGCCGACGAGCACGATCGCGGCGCCCACCAGAGTGCCGACCAGCAGCCGTGAACGGCGGCGGGCGCGGACCCGGCGGGTGCGGACCCGGCTTCCGGAGCGGCGCGGGCCCCGCTCCCCGGACTTGCGGCGCTCCGCACGGCCGCCCTCGAAGGTCCCGGTGTTCGCTCCGTCGCCGGTGGCGGGTTCCCGCCCGGGCGCGTCAGCGGGCCCCTGCTCGCTGAGCTGGTGGGCGGGCGTTCCGCACCCCGGGCAAGAGAGGGCGCCGTTGATGTGCCGTCGGCAGGCTGCGCAGTAGTCCATTGCCCGGGCAGCGTATGGGACGCAGCGATACGACGTACATATGAGAAGCCCGTTGATCCCGTGAAACCTCTGTGAAACCTGGGACATGCGGGTTCAGGGCGGCGATCAGCCCCGAATCGACCCCGAACCACCACAGGTTCCACCGCCGAACGGCACATCGGGCATCCCCTGCCCGGCCGCCGGCACCACCAGCAGCGATCCCGACAGGGGCCGCTCCGCCAGCTCCCGGGGGTCAAGACCCGTGCTCGCGGAAGTGATGTAGAGATCCGTCAGGGACGGACCGCCGAAGGCGCACGCCGTGGGCCGCCGCACCGGCACCTCCACCACCCGGTCCAGCTCGCCCCGCGGGGTGTAGCGGCGGACGGCCGCCCCGTCCCACAGGGCCACCCAGACGCAGCCCTCGGCGTCCACGGTGAGCCCGTCCGGGACTCCCGCGGACTCCTCGACGACGGCGAACGGCCGTCGCTCGCGCACGAGTCCGGTGTCGCGGTCGACGTCGAACACGTCGATGCGCCGGGTCGGGCTGTCCACGTAGTACATCAGGGAGCCGTCCGGGCTCCAGTCGGTGCCGTTGCTGACGGTCACGTCGTCCAGCACCGGCACGACCGTGCCGTCCGGCGCGATCCGGCGCAGGGTGCCGCCGCCGGGCGCCTCGTCGTAGCGCATGGTGCCGGCCCACAGGGTGCCGGCGGCGTCCACGGCGGCGTCGTTGCCCCGCCGCCCGGGGACGGGGTCGCGGTGCAGCCAGCGGAAGGCGCCGTCCGCGTCGTACAGTCCCACCCCGTCGCGCAGGTTGACCACCACGCCGCCGCCCGCGCGCGGCTTGGCGGCGCCGACGTGCTGCTCGGTCGCCATCACGGTGTCGCCTCCGCCGGCCGGGTCGTACCAGTGCACCCGGGAGGCGAGGATGTCCACCCACAGCAACCGCGCGGCGACCGGGTCCCAGGTGGGGCCCTCACCGAGCCGCGCCCCGGCCTTCAGGGCCAGTTCGACGGCGCTCACCGCGCACCGCCCCGGTAGCCGAGACGCTCGGACAGGTCGGCCGCGCCCTTGACGGCGAGTTCCTCCAGCTCCACCCGGCGCTCCTCGCTCCAGCGGATCATCGGCACCGAAATGCTGAGCGCGGCCACCACCCGCCCCGCCGAGTCGCGGACCGGGGCGGCGACGCACGAGACGTCGGGGTTGGACTCGCGCCGCTCGACGGCGACGCCCCGCTCGCGCACCGCGTCCAGTTGGCGCCGCAGTTCGCCGGCCGTGGTGATGCTGTGCTCGGTCATCGCCTTCAGCGGGCCGTCGCCCGGCAGGCGTTCGTCGAGGTCGTCCGGCGGCAGCGAGGCCAGCAGCATCTTGCCCACGGAGGTGCAGTGCGCGGGCAGCCGCCGCCCGGCGGCCGACACCATCCGCACCGCGTGGGTGCTGTCCACCTTGGCGATGTAGATGACGTCGGCGCCCTCCAGGATCGCCACATGCACCGTCTCGTCGCAGGTCTCCGCGACCGCACGGGCCACCTGCTGGCCCTCGGCGGCGAGGTCGAGCTGCTCCGCGTAGCGGCTGCCCAGCTGGTACGTGCGCACGCCGAGGCGGTAGCGGCCCGGCTGGCCGGCCTGCGGCACCAGATAGCTGCGCGCGGCGAGGGTCGTCACCAGCTCGTGCACGGTGGTGCGCGGCAGACCGAGCCTGCGGGTGATCTCGGGCGCGGACATCGTGCCGTCGCCTTCGAGGAAGAGCTCCAGGATGTCCAGGGCTCTGGTCACGGCGGGTACGAGACGTCCCATCTCTGCTCGCTCTCTCCGGCACCTGTTCGATATTTCGCATAGCGATCGGTATCGCGAACACAGCCTATCCGCGCCGGGTAAAGCGGGCAACGCTCGCACACACGCCACGCCGATTGTCGGCTTGTCGGACAAGTCTAGGGCCGTTTGCTACTTTCTCAGTGCCCATCAGGGCTTTTGTCCTGACTCGCACCTTCCGGTGATTCCTTCACCTCTCTCCTCCTCCCTCCTCCTACGGGGTCGCCGTGACGATCACGCCCAGCAGCATGCGCAAGACGCCCGCCCGGACCGGCGGGCTCGTCCCCTCACCGGCCACCGGCGACGACGGCCGGTCGGCGCCGGACACCGGCGCTCCCCGCCCCCACGACTACGCGCGCCACGGCACACTTGCCGGAGCTCTCAGCGACCCGCCGCGGCCAGGAGTCCTGTACCGGGTCAGGTACCGCTCCCTGATCTACCGCGAGGGCCACCGGGCCCGCACCCGGCTGCTGCTCGTCGCGGCTCCCCTGGCCGCGCTGGGTGTGCCGGCCTGGCTGCTGCAGCCGCGTCACTGGACGGCACTCGAGTCCGTGCCGCAGTGGGCGTACGCCGCCGACGTCGCGGTGCTGGTCTGCCTCGGGCTCGTCGGGCTCTGCCGACTGGTCGCCGCCGCCTCCCACGCCCACGCCGCCCTGGTCGCCCGCGACCCGGTCCCGGTCGCCCCGGTACCGGGCACTCGGGTGGCCCTGCTGGCCTCAGCCCCGGCCGGGGAGTCCCTGGCCGCGGTGCGGGCCACCCTGGAAGGCGCCGTGCGCGTACGGCACGACGGCCCGCTCGACGTATGGGTGCTGGACGCGGAGGGCGACCCGCAGGTCCGGGAACTCTGCGAGACGCTGGGCGTGCGGCACTTCACCCGCAAGGGCGTCGAACGCTGGAACCGGCCCGAGGGCCCCTTCCGCGCCGGCACCCGGCACGGCGACCACAACGCCTGGCTCGACGCCCACGGCGACGCCTACGAGTTCACCGCCTGCGTCGACGCCGGACAGATCCCGCTGCCCAACTACCTCGAGCGGACGCTCGGTTACTTCCGCGACCCGGACATCGCGTTCGTCGTCGGCCCGCAGGTCCACGGCGACCACGGCACGGTCGTGACCAGGGCCGCCGAGAGCCACCGCCTGCTCGTCGACGCGTCCGTCCAGCGGGCCGCCAACCGCTACGGCTCCGCCCTGTTCACCGGCACCACGAACGCCGTCCGGGTCTCGGCGCTGCGACAGGCCGGCGGGCTCTACGACTCCGCCGCCGGCGACCTGGCCACCGGGCTGGCGATCCACAGCCGCCGCAATCCCGTCACCGGCCGCACCTGGCGCTCGGTGCACACCCCGGACGTGGTGGCCGTCGGCGGCGGACCGTCCTCCTGGGCCGACTTCTTCGCCCTGCAGCGGAGCCGGAGCCGCGGCGCCTGCGAGTCCCTCCTGCGCCAGTTCTGGAAGGCCCCGTGGAAGCTGCGCCCCGGCAGCCTGCTCACCTACACGCTGGCTGCCACCCGCTACCCCCTCGCGGGGCTCGGCTGGCTCGTCACCGTGCTCGCCTGCGTCCTCCTCCTGCTGGTGGGCGCCCCCGGGGCCGCCTTCGACCCCGCGGTGTGGCTGGCCCTCCACGGCACCGCCGCCGCGTTCCGGATCGCCCTCTGCCTGGGCATCCGCGGACGCAACGTCAGCCCCCACCGGCCGAGGGGCTGCTCCGGAGCCGCCGGGGCGGCGGTGTCCGCGCTGGCGGCCCCGCTCCACCTGACCGCCCTCGGCGGGGCACTGCTGCGGCGCACGCCGCGCAGGAACGCCGGGACCGGCCCGGCCCGCCCGGACCGGCTCGCCGCCTTCGGGGTCCCCCTGCTGTGGGCGGCCCTGCTCGCCGGTGCGCTGTTCGCCGCGTTCCCCCTCGGCCACGCCGACCCGGCGCCCCTCGCCTGGGCGGCGGCCATGCTGCTGACCACCCCGGCCCCGCTGCTGGCCCGGCAGTCCGGTGTGCCGCGGCGCCGGGCCGCGGTGGCCGCGTCGGCCGCGTCGGCCGCACGGGAGGTCCGGCACAGGGGCAGGGGCCGGCACCGCGCGCCCCGGCGACGCGCCACCACCCGGATCGCCGCGATGCGCCGGCACCTGGTGCGGCGCTGAAGGGCCGGGTCGCGTACGGAGCGGCCGACGCGGCGTCAGGGCGATGGAGAAGCCCGTCCACGCGACCTGACCTACCGTCACCGCGGCGCCTCCTTGCCCGTTCCCCTCGTCCTGCGGAAACCCGAACGCCAGTCCCGGAGGGCGGGGCTGACGATCGACCACGCACTGCGCCATCCGGTAGCACTATCCGGGTGATAGTGCACATTCATGGACAAATTGGGTAGTTATGAGATCAAGACCTCTGGTCCGTCCAGTCCGAAAGGAACAGAAGTGAAGCGTTTCTCCAAGGCCGTCGCCCTGACGGCCGCCACCGGTGCCCTCGTCCTCGGTTCCGCCACCACCGCCCTCGCCGAGGGCTGGGACGGCGGCGGCAAGGGCTACGGAAAGGGCCACGGCAAGGGTTACGGCCACAGCAAGGGCTACGAGAAGGGCTACGGAAGGGGCTACGGCTTCGACACCTTCGGCTTCGGCCGCGGCGGCGCCAACGCCAGCGCTCTCGCCTTCGGCTCCCCCGGCTTCCTGAGCGGCAACGTCGTCCAGGTGCCGATCAACGTTCCGATCAACGTCTGCGGCAACGGCCTGAACGGGCTCGGCCTGCTCAACCCCGTCGCGGGCAACGTCTGCATCAACGGCTGACGCGGACCGTCCCATCTCCCGGGGCCGCCGGAGGGCACTCCCTCCGGCGGCCCCGCCATGTCACAGGCCGTTGGTGTAGGCCGACAGCCGCGCGGTGCCGTAGCCGCCGTCGATGGGAACGTTGCGGACGGCGTGACCGGTGAGCCACGCGCTGAGGTCCTTGAAGGACACGTCACCGTGGGTGTCCTTGTAGAGGGCGGCGATCCCGGTGACGTGCGGAGCGGCCATCGACGTGCCGTCCATGTCGCGGAAGCTCCCGTTGAGGTACGCCGACAGGATGCCCATGCCCGGTGCATGGATGTCGACGCAGGTGCCCCAGTTGCTGAACCAGGCGCGGCGGTCCTCCTGGTCGATCGCCCCGACCGTGAAGGCCGTCCGCGAGCTCGCCGGTGACACGAAGCACGCGTTGAGGTTGTCGTTCCCGGCCGCGGCCACGGGGAACACCCCGGCGGCTGCCAGGCCCTCCACAGCCCTGTTGGCGGCCGGCGACCAGCGCCCGGCGAGCGACAGATTCGCCACGGCGGGCTTCCTCGCGTGCCCGGCCACCCAGTCGACGCCCGCGATCACCGCGGAGTTGGAGGTGCGCCCGACGCACGGGAAGACCCGTACCGACACCAGTGCCGTCTTGCGCGCGACCCCGGTGTAGTAGCCGCCGACGACCCCGGCCACATGGGTGCCGTGGCCGTTGCAGTCCCCGCCGTCCAGGCCGTCGCCGATCGCGTCGTAGCCGGGAACGGCACGACCGCCGAAGTCCGGGTGGGAGAACTCGATGCCGCTGTCGACGATGTACGAGGTGACCTTGGCGCCCGTGGCACGCACCTCGAAGCCCGTTCCCCCAAGGGCCCGGTTGTTGATCCGGGTCAGTCCCCAGGGCGTGAAACCGCCCAGGCCGCGCAGCCCTCTCGTCCGGGGCTCCGGGGCGACCGGCGCCGGGGCGACCGAGCCCAGCGCCGGCTGGTACGGCACCGTCTGATCCGGCGCCGGCGGTAGCGGGCCGGACCGTGCCGGCGTCGCCTGCCCCGGGGGTGGAACCGGCCCCGCCGGGAATGGCCCCTGTCCCGGCCCGGGTCCCTGGGCCGGGGCCGCGGGGGCGGTGGCCGTCTGCGGGAAATCGACGGGTCCGGTCGGCTCACCCGGGAGGCCACCGGGGTACGGAGGCTCCAGGTCGCTGTCGGCGGGGGCGTCCTCCCCGAGGGGGATGGAGACCACCGCGTCCTGCTCCACCTCGTCCACGCCGGGCGCGGCACGCACCCTCTGCACCTGGGCCGGGGTGAGCCGGGCGGCGAAGCCGGCGATCGCATGCCGGTAGGTGAACAACGGCTGGACACCCAACCCCTCGAGGACGGTCTGCGGCGCCGTGCCGTCGTGCAGCGTCACGATGTACTGGTCCGGGATCGCGCCCGGCGGACCGGGCCGCGGTTCCGCCGCGCTCGGCAGGGGCGTCGCCAGGGCGAGGGCGGGAAGGGCCGTCATCAAGGCGGCGGAGGCGGTCCGCCGGAAGGAAGGTCGCATCTGCGGAGCTCCTTGACCGGTAGTAGATCTGACGATCCCCCAGGTTTCTGGTTATCAGCTCAGCATCCTGGGCGCCCCGTTCCGGCGGCTGTTCGGGTGATGCTCCGCATCCGCCCCGCCTCGAGCGTCGTTGACCAGACCGCACAACCAGTGAACAAGGAAAGGAAAAGCTCGTGAAGCGTCTCTCGAAGGCCGCAGTGCTGACCGTTGCGGCCGGTGTCGCGGTGATGGGCAGTGCGGGCGGCGCCCTCGCCAGCGACGGCGGCAAGGACTTCGACCGCGGCGGCGCCTCGGCCGAGGGTGCGGCCGTCGGCTCCCCGGGTGTGCTCAGCGGCAACGTCATCCAGGTCCCGGTCAACGTCCCGATCAACCTGTGCGGCAACAGCATCAACACCCTCGCGCCCTCGCTGCTGAACTTCACCACCGGCAACGCCTGCATCAACGCCTGACGGCGGCGCCCTCGAGGGCGCCCGCCTGCCGTCCGCGTCTCGTCAGGAGCTGTGACACGCTCGAGAGGCCTCCCGCCCGCGCCACCCCACGGCGGCCGCGACCGGGAGCACGGCCCTCGCGCCCACCGCACAGGCCTTTGACGTCCACGGTGGCAGAGAATCGCGGGACGTCGA
>NZ_JBYIQP010000120.1:0-13624 GCF_057707665.1 Actinacidiphila sp. bgisy167
CCCCCCCCCCCCCCCCGATGCCGAGTCCGTGGTCAGGCGACCGGGCGGCCGCGTCCCCGCCCACGGGTGAGGCTGTAGCCGGCGATGCCCGCGAGGGCGCCGAGCACGCCCCCGGCCGCGGTCCAGATCCAGCGGTCGGACCACCAGCCGCCGCCCCAGCCGTCCTCGGGCTGGGCCAGCCCGGCCGGCGCCGGGGAGGCACTGGGGTCGGCGGCGCCGTCCTCAGCCTCGGCGGAGTCCTCCGTGGTCGCGGGGGACGGCACAGCGTCGGGGTCGAGGGTCGCTCCGGCCTTGGCGACGGGGGTGAGCGGGGCGGCGAGTTCGCCGTCGACGGCCTTCGAGCCGCCCGCGTCCTTCGAGCTGGTGCCGACCTGCGCCTGGACCGGAAGACCGAGGTCCTGGTCGGGGAGCCGCAGCACGGTCAGACGGATGTAGTACGCCCCGGGCAGCGGGTCGTTGGCCCAGGCTTCGGACCACGCGCGCACGGTGCGCAGCCGGCAGCTCAGCTCCAGCCGGCCGTCCTGCGTCGACGCCGTCCTGGTCGGCTGCCCACCGGCGCACGCCTGGCGGCGGCGCAGGCCGTCGTAGACGTCGAGCTGCCAGGTCTGGCTGCCGTGCCGGGTCGCGGACTCCGGCAGGGTCACGGTCGCCGACACCGTGGGCACCTCGCCCGCCGCTGCGGGGAACACCCAGTACAGGTAGTCGCCGGTGGAGGCGCTCGCCGGGACGGTCTGCACCCCCGGCCGCAGTTGCCCCGCGGTGCGGAAGCCGGTGCCGGGCTGGGCATTCTCCTCGGCGGTCGCCGTGCCGCTTGCGTCCGGGCCGGGCGTGGCGTCGTCGGCGGCGGCCACGCCCGCTCCGGATGCGAACAAGGCCGCCCCCGCGAGCAGTACGGCGGCCACGCGGCGGGTCGTTCGGACGGTACGCATCAGTTGGCCCTCCAGACGGCGACGCGCCAGCGCGAGATCCAGCCCCACAGCACACCGGCGAGCAGGCCGGTGACGACCAGCACGGCCAGCAGCCACCAGCCACGACCCAGCCCGAAGGAGGCGACGTCGGACGGCTCGTCGGGCGCGGCGACCAGGTCGATGCCGAGCTCGAGCGGCAGGCCCGGGGTGCGCTTGACGGCGTCGGGCGCGGAGAAGGAGTTGCTGACCTCGACGCAGACCGTGCGGGCGGTCGCGGCGTCCGCGTCGTCGCGCTCCGGCCAGGCATAGCGCAGTCCGGAGGAGATGACGTCGGTGCGTCCGCTGCCGGCGTCCGAGCCGCGCACGAGTTCCCGGCCGCCGCTGGTGACGGCCCGTACGAGGACGCCGTAGTCGCGGTTGACGGCGCGGTCGGCGCCCACACTGACGGAGGCGCGCAGCTCCTGGCCGTCGGTGACGCTCACCCGGTACCAGCGGTGCTCGGAGAACGCCTCGCGGTCGCTGTAGACGCCGGCGCCGAGCAGCGGGGCGTCGGCGCACCGGTCGGCGCCCTGGGTCACGGTGGGGGTGACGACCACGTTGTCGGCGGAGCGGTCGACGAGTTGCTTGATGCGGTCGGAGAGCTGGTCGGCGTGGTCGACGGCGGTGTAGGTGCCGCCGGTGGCCTCGGCGATGCAGCTGAGCTGCTCGCGGATCTTCGTGTTGGGCACCAGGCCGAGCGTGTCGACGACCAGGTGGGTGCCCTCGGCGGCGAGCTCGCGCGCGACCTCGCAGGGGTCGAGCGGCTGACAGGTGTCCTCACCATCGGTGATGAGCACGATGCGGCGGGTGCCGTCACCGCCCGCGAGGTCCTTGCCCGCGGCCTGCAGGGCGGGACCGATCGGCGTCCATCCGGTGGGGACGAGGGTGGCGACCGCGGTCTTGGCCTCGGTGCGGTCGACGGTGCCGACCGGGTACAGGGCCTCGGTGTCCCTGCAGCCGACCTTCTTGTCCTTGCCGGGGTAGTTGGCGCCGAGGGTGCGTATGCCGAGCCTCACCTCGTCCGGTACGGCGTCGATGACCTCGTTGAACGCCTGCTTGGCCGCCGACATGCGGGACCTGCCGTCGATGTCGTTGGCGCGCATCGAGCCGCTGACGTCGAGCACCAGCTCGACCTTGGGGGCCTCGCGCGCCGTCTCCGGCCCGTCGTCCGCGGCGGCCGGCGCCGCGGCCGGGAAGAGCGCGGTGGCGAAGGCGGCCGCGAGGCCGCACAGCCCCGCCGCCAGCCGTTTGCTTATGATCATTGGCGGATCCTATGGAAGTTCCGCCGCTGCACCCAAACTTGCCTGACTAACCGTCACTTTTGTGCGACAGCGGCGAGATGGCGCATTTCGCACGGTGCGATACGTCGCCATCCTGCTGTGCCGCGCCCTGACCGCATGACAAACTACCCGGGATCAGCGGTGTTGGAGGAGAGGGACCGTGACTGAAACGCGGGCGGCAAGCGCTCCCACCGTTCTGCGGGTGGTGCTCGGCAGACGCCTGCAGGACCTCCGCGAGAGGGCCGGACTCTCCTATGAGCAGGCTGCGCAGGCCCTGGACGTCACCCACGCCACCGTGCGCCGCATCGAGAAGGCCGAGGTGGGGCTGCGCATCCCGTACGTGGAGAAACTGCTCCTCACCTACGGCGTCGCCGATCCCGCCGAGGTCGAGAACTTCCTGGAGCTGGCGCGCGAGGCCAACCGCCCCGGCTGGTGGCACCGCTTCCGCGATGTCCTCCCCGAGTGGTTCAGCGCCTTCGTCAGCCTCGAAGGCTCCGCCGAGCTGATCCGCGCCTACGAACCGCACTACGTTCCCGGGCTGCTGCAGACCCCGCAGTACGCCGAGGCCGTGCTGCGCGCGGGCCGGTCGCACGCCTCGCCGGAGGAGATCGAGCGCGGCGTCGCGCTGCGCATGGAGCGGCAGGCGCTGATCACCCGCGCGGACCCGCCGCTGCTGTGGGTCGTGGTGGACGAGACGGTGCTGCGCCGTCCGGTCGGCGGGCCCAAGGTGATGCGCGGCCAGATCGACCGGCTGATCGAGGCGTGCGCCATGCCCCAGGTGCGGCTCCAGGTCATGCCCTTCGCCTCGGGCCCGCACCCCGCGATGTACGGGCCGTTCCACATCTTCCGCTTCCCGCTGCCGGAGCTGCCGGACATCGCGTACGCCGAGAGCCTGATCGGCGCCGTCTACCTCGACGAGCGCGAGGACGTCTCGCAGTTCCGGGAGGCACTGGACAGGATGAGCGCCCAGGCGCTGCCGGCCGGGCCCACCCGGAAGTTCCTGGAGGAGGCCCGCGACCGGCTGTGAGGCCGGCGCCGCGCCGGCTGGAGCGCATGCTCCCTCGCACCGCGGTCAGCGGGGCATCGCCGCCGACTTCGCCGCCAGACTCTCCACACGGTCCCGCCAGACATCCAGAGCCAGGGACGCCGGCACCTCTGGAAGGCCGGTCTGGGTGAGCACCAGCCGCGCCCCCTGCCCGGTCCCGCGCGTCAGCTCCCAGCGCACAGTGCCCTGGTGGCGGCCGTGGAGGTCCCACGGGTAGGCGAGCACCTCCTGCGGGCGCAGTTCGCTCACCGGCCCCGCGGCGAACTCGCCGGCGACGAAGCCACGCGGCACAGGCCCGCCCACCTCGGGCGCGGACACCCCGCCCAGCAGGGTGCGCCACACGGTCGCCGCGGGCTGGGTCAGCTGCCGCTCGAAACGGACCTTCCAGCCGACGGGCAGTTCCTCCGCGGCGCCACGGTCGAGGCCGAACTCCTTGACGTAGCGCTCATGGGCCGCCTTCATGTCGCCCCGCGCGGGTACGGGCCCACCGGCGAGAACGGGGTCGACGCGGGAGATGCAGGCGTCCCACCCGGCCGCGAAACTGGCGGCGCCGGGGCGGTCGGCGAAGGTGTGGGTCAGCACCAGCACGGTGCCCAGGGACTCCGGCTCCAGCTCCCACCGCAGAACGTCGTCGTCCCAGGTGTAGGCGAGGACGTGCGGAGGGTTCCATTCGGCGACCTCTCCTTCCGTGGCCTCCCCCTCGCCGTGCCGGAAGGGGAAGCGCACCTTGCCGCCCGCGCGCGGCTCCATCTCCACGTCGGAGGGGAACCACTGCGTCAGGCGCCCGGGCTCGGTCAGTGCCCGCCACACCATCGGCGGCGGATGTGCGAGCCGCCGCTCCATCCGCAGCGCGGTCCGGCCGTCCACGGTGGTCAGCGTCTCACCGGTGGCGGTGGTCATGGCTCCTCCATCTCGTCGGGTACGGCGTCCAGGCTCCGCTCCAGCCCGTCCAGACCGCCGCCCCGGATCCCGCGCGACGGCGCGAGCCGGGCGCCGGCCTCCCCGGGGCTCGGCGCGTACCCCGGCGCCTCTCGTCGGCCCGCACCCGGACCCGACACGCCGCGCGGAGAGCGCGCGGTTGCGCGGGCGTACGGGCCGGTCGAGGCAGAGGGGCTCGGTGAGCTCGCCGACACGACGCGGGGGCTCCATGAGCGGATCGAGGACGCGCCGCCGCGCCCCGGCACTTCCACGGTAGGGCGGTCACAGCTTCAACGTACGTATGCCGCCGTACGGCCGCAACGGCATGCACGCGCCCATGGTGCGACCGAGCCCGGAGCGCGCCCTGGTGCGCGCCCCCGACGGTGGGTCAGAATGTCCGCCGTGACGATCACCACCGCCGAGGCGGACAAGGTCCTGGCCGACAACTTCGCGCCCTGGGTGCAGGAACTGGGGCTCTTCGTCGAGGAGACCGGGGAGCGGCACGCCGTGCTGCGACTGCCCTGGTCGCACCGGCTGGCCCGGGAGGGCGGCGCGCTGTCGGGCCAAGCACTGATGGCCGCCGCCGACACGGCGACGGTCATTGCGGTGTCGGCGGCCCGCGGCGGCTACGGGCCCATGACGACCGTCCAGCAGTCCACGACCTTCCAGAGGGCGGTCATGGGCACCGATGTGCTGGTCACGGCGCGGGTCACCAAGCTGGGCCGACGGCTGGCGTTCATCGATGTCGAGCTCACTCCCGAAGGCGCCGATGAACCGGCGGCGCACGCCACCACGGTCTACGCCTTCCCTGGCTGAACGGCCGAGCCGGCCGGTCGACCCGGGACGCGACCGGGAACAGCCGGGAACGCGGTCGGGGACGAGCAAGGCGGACCGGGATACCGGGACGGCGGGGCTCCGCCCGGTCGGCGCCCTCCCTCCGCGGTTCACCGCATCGAGTCGGTTCCCGCCGAGCACGGCGTGGTGGTGCGACAACACCGACACTCCAGGCAACGATTGACCTTTCATCAGGTGATCGGACGCATGCTGGAGCGATGTGACTCGACGACCCCGCCGGGTACGCCTGGCGATCTCGGCGGTGCTGGCGTGGAGCGCCCTGCTCGGCGGCACGAGCGGCGCCGCCGCCGCGGTCGCAGGGGACGGACTGCGCTACGGCGCGACCACCGCGCTCGCCCCCGGCGTGGACTACCGGACGTTCACCTACCGGGGTGCCCACGGCACGGCCCGCGGGCACCTGCTGACGGCCGACCTGCGCGATCCGGGCGTCGCGGTGGACCTTCTGCACCCCGGCGTCGTCGCCGGACGCGACAGGATCTCTCGGCTCGCCGACGCCGCCGGGGCGGTGGGGGGCGTCAACGCCGACTTCTTCAACATCACCGAGAGCCAGCACCCCGGGGTGCCCGCGACCAGTGCCCCGGTCGGGCCGGCGATCGCCGCGGGACGGGTCCTGAAGTCGGCGGTACCCCTGAGCCAGCGTTTCGGGCCCAGGCTGCCGCCCGGCACCTCGACCGAGGACGTCCTCGCGATCGGCACCGACAAGGTGGCCCGGCTCGACCGCCTCCGGCTCGCCGGCTCCGTCGGCCTCCCCGAGGGCACGGTTCCGCTCGGCGGCCTGAACCAGTACGCGCTCCCCGTCGGCGGCGTCGGCGCGTACACCTCGGACTGGGGCAGCGCCTCCCGGCTCCGCGCGGCCTGCGGCGACGACACCAAGCGGGGTGCGCCGTGCAGCGACGACACCTACGAGGTCACGGTGAGCGAGGGGGCGGTCGCCGACGTCGCCGAGCACCCGGGGCGGGGCGAGATCCCGCCCGGCACGGTCGTCCTCGTCGGCCGGGAGGCGGGCGCGGAGGCGTTGCGCTCGCTGCGCCCAGGCGACGCCGTGGACGTCCGGCAGCAGCTGCTGGCCTCCGAGTACGGCGGCGAATACCGCTTCGCCGTCGGGGGTTGTCCGATCCTGCGCGGCGGCTACCCGCTGGCCGGGCTGGAGGACGGCGTGGCGGCGACCCGCACGGCGGCGGGCTACGGCGAGGACGGGCATGTGGTGTATCTGCTGGCCCTGGACGGCAGGGCCGAGTCCGGCGCCGGCCTCACGGTCGCCGAACTCGCCTCCCTGATGTCCGGTATCGGCGCCCAGGCCGCCGTCAACCTCGACGGAGGCGGCTCCTCCACCCTCGTCACACGCACCCCCGACGCACCTGGAGTCACCGTCCGCAACCACCCGGCGGGCGGCACGGAACGGCTCGTCGCCAACGGCATCGGCGTGTTCACCGACGGCGGCTGACCATGCCCGCGCTCGCCGCGGTACGCCTCGCCCGGCCCGGCGGCGCCAGGCGCGCGCCGCGGCCCTCCGCCCGGAACGGCGCCGCAAGCACATGCGCCCGTATCGTCACCCCATGCCCACATCCGAGAACGTCCTGCACCTCACCGAGCGCTCCCTATGGGAGAGGCCGGCACATCCGGCAGTTATGTGATGTCGACCCGCGGCCGCACCCTCGAGCAGGAGGGGTTCGTCCATTTCTCGACCCGCGACCGGCTCCCGCGCGTCGCGGCCTTCGTGTACGGCGACTACGAGGCCCCGACGACCTGGTGGTGGTGGTCGTGGACCCGGCCCGACTGGACGTCCCGCTGAGGTACGAGGCGATGCCGCCGGACGGCGAGGAGTTCCCGCACCTGTACGGGCCCGTGCCGGTCGAGGCGGTGGTGGCCGTGGAGCCGTGGGGGTGAGCCGTCTTCGACTTTCGGCTGCCGGGCACGGAGGGGGCGGCGGAGGGCCGGGGACCTCAGCCGCCCAGGCCCGGCGCGCCCCAGACGGGGAACCAACGGGAGAGGTCCTCCTCGAGCCGCAGGTCGTTGCCGAGCAGCGCCTTGACCTGGAGCTCCAGGGCGTTGTCGCGCTTCTCCCCCGGAAGCGGGGCGAACGGGTAGAACGTCCCGCGTTTGTAGAGGTAGACCAGCGCCAGGGAGCGCCCTTGACCATCGCGGAAGCCGACCAGGGAACACAGCAGCTGGGGGCCGAAGCCGTGCTCCTCCAGCGCCGAGTTGACGGCGTGGAGGTCGCCGACGAGAGACGGCAGGTCCTCCGCAGGACGCCGGACGACGAGCCAGGTGTATCCGTACGCGTCGCGTACCGACTCCACGGGGACGTCGCCCTGCCCGGTATCCATGTCCAGGAGCGCTCGCACGTCCTCCTGCACCTCGGCGAAGGCGCCGCCCTCCACCGCGGCGAAGCACACCGAGCCCACCCCGGTCGGCCGGAAACCGGCCGCGGCCTCGAGGGTGACGGCCGCCGAGGGGAGCCCGAACAGCTGGTCGAGGTCGGGTTTGACGGGCTTGCTGCGGCCGAGCAGCGCGTCCAGGAGCCCCATCAGCGCCGCCCAAGCTCGAGGGAGATCCGGCCGAGCTGCTGCAGCCGCTGCTCCAGGGTGGGGTGGGTGGACAGCAGCTGCGCCAGGCTCTGGCCGCCGGCGAAGGCGGGCACGAAGTAGAAGGCGTTGAAAGGCTCGGCCTTGCGCAGGTCCTCGGTGGGGATGCGGGCCATCTGGCCGGAGACCTTGGTCAGTGCCGAGGCCAGGACGGAGGGCCTGCCGGTGAGGAGCGCGGCGGAGCGGTCGGCGGACAGCTCGCGGTAACGGGACAGCATCCGGGTCAGCAGGAAGCTGACGCAGTAGACGAGCGCGCTGACCAGCGGGATGAGGATGACCGCGATCGCGGTGCCGGGGTCGCGGCTGCTGCGCCCGAGGCCGCCCCACAGACCGATGCGGGTGACGACCCCGGCGAGGACGCCCAGGAAGGAGGCGATCGTCATGACGGCGACGTCCCGGTGGGCGACGTGCGACAGCTCGTGGGCGATGACCCCCTCGAGCTCCTCCGGCTCGAGGCGGCGCAGCAGACCTGTGGTGGCGCACACCAGCGCCGCCTTGTCGTTGCGTCCGGTGGCGAAGGCGTTGGGGACGTCGCTGTCGGCGATGGCGACGCGGGGCTTGGGCATGTCGGCCAGGGCGCAGATCCGGTCGACGACCCCGTGCAGCTCGGGGGCCTGCTCCGGTGTGACCTCGCGGGCGCCCATGCTGAAGGCCGCGATGCGGTCGCTGAACCAGAACTGGGCGATGAACAGCCCTCCCGCGATGATCAGGATCAGTGGCCAGGCACCGCGCAGCAGGGCGAGCAGGACGCCCACGAAGACGACGTAGAGCAGCCCGATCATGAACATGGTGACCACCATGCGGGTGGTCAGCCCCCGGTCGGGGGCGAAGCGGGTCCTGTCCATGGCCCCTCCCGATGCTCCGGGCCGCCGCCGCGGCTTTCAGGCTTCTGCCATCGATTGTGCCTCCGCACGAAGACGGACGGCGGGCGCGGCCTGCCCGTGGTGACTCATCCTGCCGGGTCGAGGGTGAGCTTGCCGTAAGTACGCCGGGCCCGCAGGTCCCGGTGGGCCCGGGCGGCCTCGGACAGCGGGTAGCTGCCGCCCTCCTGCGGCCTCAGCCGGCCGTCGGCGGTCATCGCCAGCAGCTCGGCCATCGGCTCGTGGTACATGCCGGGGCGCCCCAGGCAGTGCATCAGCCAGAAGCCGACGACGGCGCGGGAGCGGCCCATCAGCTGCGCCGCCTGCACCGGGGTCGGGGGGACGCGGGAGGCCAGTCCGTAGGTCACCAGGCGGCCGAACGGGGCGAGCGCGGCCAGCGAAGCGTCGAAGACCGGGCCACCGGTCATCTCCAGCACGATGTCGACCTTCCTGCCGCCGTTGGCCTCGACGAGCCGGTCCTTCAGCCCTGCCGCGTCCACCGGATCCGCGTCGATCGCGACGTCGGCTCCGAGCTCCAGCGCCAGGTCGCGCTTCTCCTTGGAGGAGGCCGTGGCGATGATCCGTCCCGCGCCGAACTCCCTGGCGAGCTGTACCGCGAGCGAGCCGGTGCCGCCGGCGGCCGCGTGCACGACCACCGACTCGCCCGCGGCCATGCGGGCGGAGGTACGCAGCAGGTGCCAGGCGGTGAGGCCCTGGACGACCAGGGCGAGCGCCTGGCCGTCGGTGACGCCCTCGGGCACGTCGTGGGCGAGGTGCGCCTCGACGACGGCCTGCTCGGCGTAGCCGCCGTTGTCGGTCAGGGCGACGACGCGGCGGCCGTCGTCGGTGCGGCCGACCACCTCGGCACCGGGCACGAGGGGCAGTGCGGCCTTGGCGAGGTAGGAGTTCTCCACCAGGTGTGTGTCGGCGTAGTTGACGCCCGCGGAGGAGACCTCGACCAGCAGCTGCCCCGGCCCGGGCACGGGTGCGGGCAGCTCGACCTGCCGCAGCACTTCCGGCCCGCCGAACTCGGTGATCTGGATCGCGCGCACGGCGACTCCCTCCGCTTAAGGTGCCTGCGTCGTCCCGGGCCACGATATCCACACCACCGACCAGTCGGTATGCAACCTTCCGCGGAGCGCCGGAAGAACGGGTGCGCACCGAGCACCGAGAACCGCCCGCCGCCTCTCGCCTTCCTGCGTCCCTCGTCCGGCATCACCGCGAGGAGACGGCGCCCATGGTCGGCGGCCGCGCGGCAGGGCACCGTGCCACTGCCCGCGGGGCGCCTGCCTGCCACCCGGTTGGCCGACTCGGCGGCCCACCACGTCCTCCCGGGGGCGTCGACGACAACGCCGTCAACCTGCGTTTCCTGCTGCGCTGCGGTCTGTCCCCCGGCGGTTCCGCGGCCGCGCTGACCGCGCGGGCGCCGGCGGCCCGCGCGGTGCGGGTCGGGCTGCTCGCCGCCTTGCCCGCGGCCTTCCCGCACGCCCTCGACACGCGCAGGGTCGTACCCGGGCGGCCCGGGCTCACCCTGGCGCCGGCGGCCGGGGCGGCGCTCCGCCTGGTCCTGGCCGTCCTGCTCTCGGTGCGCGACGTACGGCGCACGGTCCGCTCGTTCCTCGGCACGGCCTCCACCGACGTCCGGCGCGGTGCGCAGCCGTTCGGCGCGGGCGGCGGGGTTGCGGGCCGGCTCCTTCGCCTTCCCGATGACGCACGCCGCGGTCCCGGTCGCCGTCGTGCGCTCACCGCACACGCCGGTGCCGACCGCGCACGTGGCCGCGGCGTACCCCGCGGGCAGCGCGGCGGCGGCGCTGACGCCGACCCCGGGCGGGCCCGGCTCGCTGGACGTGGCGCTGGTCCTGGCACCGGTCACCGCGGGCGCCACCGGAGTGGCGGCGACCTCCGCGGTGCCGGCGTACCGCATCGTCACCGTATGGTTGCTCTGCTCCCAGGGTGTGCTGGTGCTGGCCGCGCTGGTCCGCCGGCGGGTGCTGTGATCCGTCCGGAAAGGGAACTCCCGTGCGGGTCCTGACCGGTCTTGTCGGCGCACTGGTCGTCGCCGGGACCTTCTCCTCGGTGCTGCGTACCTTGGTGATCCCACGGCCGACCTGGTCGAGCTTCACCCGCATCGCGCACGCGGCGGTCCATCTGCCCTTCCAGTTCGTCGCCGACCGCTGCCGCACGCCCGAGGCCAAGGACCGCGTCCTCGCCCCGGTGGCCGCGGTGGCCATCCTCGCCAACCTGATCGGCTGGCTGGTCGCGTTCTGGGCGGGCTACGCCATGCTGCAGTCCGCGGTCAGCGACCTGGACCCGGTCGACGCGCTGCGAGAGGCCGGTTCGTCGCTGTTCACTCTGGGCTTCGCCAGCAGCCGCCACGTCGACCTCACGGTCATCGACTTCGTCGCCGCGGCGACCGGCCCGATCACCATCGGCCTGCAGATCGGCTACCTCCCGACCCTGTACGCCGCCTACTCCCGCCGCGAGGCGGAGGTGACCCTGCTGCAGGCCCGGGCGGGCAACCCGCCATGGGGGCCGGAGATCCTCGCCCGGTACGCCCAGATCGGGCTCACGGACAGCCTCACCGAGCTGTTCCGCAGCTGGGAGCGGTGGGCGGCCGAGGTGAGCGAGAGCCACACCAGCTACACGGTGCTCAGCCGGTTCCGCTCCCCGCAGCCCGACCGCAGCTGGCTGATCGCGCTGCTCGCGGTCATGGACGCCGCCGCCATGCAGCTCGCCCTCAACCCCGGCCGCCCGCAGGCCGAGGCCCGGCTGGCCCTGCGGGCGGGCTACGTCTGCCTGCGCGACATCGCCGCGATCTGGCGGATCCCGTACGACACCGACCCCTCTCCGGACGCGACCATCCGGCTGCCGTACCAGGAGTTCGCCGCCGCCGTCGCCCACGCCGCGGCCAACGGCTACCCTCTGGAGCGCACCCCGGAGGAGGCGTGGCCGCACTTCCGCGGCTGGCGGGTCAACTACGAGGACCTGGCGTACCGGTTCGCCTACCTCTTCGACGCGGTCCCGGCCCCCTGGTCGGGCCCCCGCCGCACCCAGGAGGAGACACTGACGCCCATCACACCGGTCGACCGCAAGCCGATGGCCGGGCGTTAGGGGCCCGCCGGCCGCCCGCGGCGCACCGCGCGGCGGAGGGCCCGCGCCGGCCGCCGGGGCGGGGGCGTTACGGTGTCCGGCATGCTCAGCAGCCCCCGGCCGACGGCCGTCACCCGCCCCGCGCGACCCGCGGACCTGCCGTATGTGCTCCGGTGGGAGCGCGACTACATCCGTACCGTCGAACCGGCCGCCGAGGCTGCCTGGACCGGCGCGATCGACCGCAACCTCGCCCTGTGGGTGGACTGCCTGGACCGCACCCTGGTCCTCGACGTCGACAGCGAACCAGGCGGCTCGGCGATGTGGATGCCCTCGGACGGAAGGGCGATGCTGATCGGCGTCCACGTGGCACCCGCGCTACGACGCCGGGGCTTCGGCCGCCTTCTCCTCGACGCCTTCGCCGCACAGGCCCGCGCGGCCGGCCATGACACGCTGACGCTCGGCGTCCACCGCGCCAACCCGGCACTCCACCTGTACGAAGGCGCGGGCTACCGCCGCACGGGCGAGGACGGCGACTACATCCTGATGGAGCGCCCCGCGGTGCGCTGACCGGTGCGCGCGACGGTCCCCGGCGTCACGCGGCGGGCACCGGCTGGGGCGGCACCGGGCCGACGTAGCGGGCCGCCGGGCGGATGATCTTGCTGTCCTCGGCCTGCTCCAGGACGTTGGCGCACCAGCCCACGACGCGGGCGCAGGCGAAGGTGGGGGTGAACATCTCGCGCGGCAGGCCGCACAACTCCATGACGACGCCCGCGTAGAACTCGACGTTGGTGTGGAGTTCGCGGCCGGGCTTCAGCTCGGCGAGGATCGCCTCGACGCCGGGTGACGGCCGGCCAGATTGGCCGTCACCCGGCTCAGGCCGCCTTCCGGAACCGCCGCCGCGAATTTCCCGCGCCCACAGCGATGCACGCGGCAGTGGCGCGGATAGGCTCGGGATGTGAGCGACAAGGCGCCTTTCGAGCGGGGTACGGACGGTCCCAAGGTGATCGTGGCGGGACTGGACGGATCGGATTCGTCGTGGCGCGCCGTCGCGTACGCGGCGGGTCTGGCGAGGCGCCAGAACGCGCTGCTGGCCATCGTCTATGTGCAGCCGGTCCTGGCGGCGGGCGCCGCCTTCGGGGCCCCGGTCGCAGAGGCGACGGCCGAGATCGCGGACCAGCTCAAGTCGGAGATAGAGAAGGCCGCCGAACGCTTCTCGGTGTCCACCCTCCGGTGGGAGTTCCACACCTTCGCGGGCGACGCGTTCGCCGGGCTGTCCCAGGCCTCGGACGAGCTCAAGGCCGACGCGGTCGTGGTCGGCGCCTCCGAGAAGGCGGGGCACCGGCTCGTCGGCTCGGTCGCGGTACGGCTGGTCAAAGCGGGCCGCTGGCCGGTGACGGTCGTCCCGTAGGCGCGGGTAGGTGGCGTCCGGTCGGGCCCCGTCGGTGACGTGGGCGGGTCCGCCTATCCGCGGCATGGCTCGGGGTCCGGTACCTCGTGCGCACCTCGGCCTCGTGGACGGGGGGACGCGCCGGAGGCGCGTTCGGAATAGCACAGCGCTGCCTTCGGTTACGGTCAGTGGGTCCCGACCGACGGCACCCGGAAGCAGGTAAGGGAAACATGAGCACTGTCGAGCTCACCAAGGACAACTTCGACGAGGTCGTGGGCAGCAACGATTTCGTCCTGATCGACTTCTGGGCGTCCTGGTGCGGTCCGTGCCGCATGTTCGCCCCCGTCTACGAGGCCGCCGCGGAGAAGAACACCGACCTGGTGTTCGGCAAGGTCGACACCGAGGCACAGCCCGAGCTGGCAGCCGCGTTCCAGATCCAGTCCATCCCGACCCTGATGATCATCCGTGACAAGGTGGCCATCTTCTCCCAGCCCGGCGCCCTTCCCGCGCCCGCGTTCGAGGACCTGATCCAGCAGGCCCGCGCCCTGGACATGGACGAGGTCCGCAAGTCCATCGCCGAGCAGGGCGCCGACCAGGAGGCCCCCAAGGCCTGACGTCCGGCAGACGCCCGTCGGGGGGGGGGGGGGGGGGGGGGGG